>JAKSCN010000649.1 GCA_022360595.1 Chromatiales bacterium | reverse complement strand
TTATACATCTGGCGGGTGCCGGTGCGCTTGGCGATACCACCCACCGACAGAAACAGCATCGACTTGTAGATGTAGTGGTTGATGACGAACATCAGCGCCATCAGCCAACCGAGATGATTCATCAATGCCAGGCCGAACAGCGCGTACCCCATCTGACCAATGGAGGAGTAGGCCAGCAAGCGTTTGGCGTCTTCCTGAAAAATCGCCATCAGATTACCGAGCAGCGCAGAGAGTGCACCGATCCAGAGCATGGCGTGGGTCAGCTCAATGCCATAAAACTCCTGGGTGCCCATCGCCAACAGAAGAACCATCAGACCATACAGCCCGGCCTTGAGCAGAATGCCGGAGACCATGGGCGAAACATCGGTCTCCGCTTCGGCGTGTGCGCCCGGTAGCCAGATGTGCAGCCCGATAGCCGCGGTCTTGGTCATGAAACCGAGTGCGAGCAGTAGGAAAACCCAACCGGCTACAGGCGATGCCAACTGTCCAAGCGACATGATGTCGAACTGAGCCGCGCCGTTGGCGGCCAGGGCGAAACCCATGAGAATGAGAAAAGCGCCGCCCAGTGAGAAGATGATGTAGGAAAGAGCGTGCGGCTCTGAATCCTTCCCGCGCATGATCAGAAAGTAAGAGCCTATGGTCAGCAGCTCCCAGGCAGCGAAGAAATCGAAGGAGTCTGTCGCCAATATCAGCAGCACCAGTCCCGCGTACATCAGCATGGCGGCAGGATAAAATCCAACGCGCCGGCCCTTTGCATCGTAACTGGCCAGCAGTGTCAATGCGCCGCCCACGGTAAAGAGGAAAACGAAGATCAACCGCAGTGGATCGTAGTCGGTGTAGGTCAAGGCAAAGAAGCCGATCATCCCGGCAATCGCCAGTGAGTTTTTAATCCACGCCGGGAGCCAATCCAGCAATAGGAAGGCCAGAGCAAAAAGCAACGGCAGGGCAACCAGCAGATTATTGTGTCCGGACAGATCGCCCCACAAATAGCCCAGCGCCCAACCGGCGATTACGGCGACAAGTACTGGAATCACTTTTGGCAGCGCTAGGGAGAGTGGCTGGTCGGCTTTCTGGCGTTTAATGATATGGCCGAACCAGCGGAACAGATAACCCGCCTCGACAAGTGCGCCGAGCAGAATCAAACTGAGCAGAACAATTTGCCCTTCAGCCGCCAGATAACGGGCCAGCTCCCATTTGGCGTAGAAACCGGGGAAAGGCGGCAACCCGACCAGCAGACAGATGAAGGTGATAAAGGCGAACAGCATCACCGGATGGCCGCGTAAGGCTGTCCAGTCAGTCAACGCTCGACCGTTAATCAGCCCTGAAAGCCAGTAAAGCCCCGCTTTGGCAACGGCGTGCGCGATGAGAATACCGAAGGCGATAAACAGGTAGTCGTCACCCAGAATTTCGCGCTGGCCCAATACAGTCAATACCAGACCGATCTGGGCAATGGATGAGTAGCCAAGCAGACGCCGGTCGTTAGTCTGCGCCAGCGCAAGAATATTGGAAGCGACGAAGGTGATGATACCGACGGCCGACGCCACCGGTAACCAACTGCTGCCGCCAACCAGCAGAATTTTATCGACAGCGTAGAGAGAAGCGGCGCCTGTTGCGGCCGAGAAGATCGCTGAGAAGGCCGGATGTGCCGACTCGTAGATATCCAGCGCCCAGCCATTGGCTGGAAAAGGCTTCAGTTCGGCAACCAGGGCGACAAATAGTAAAAAGAACGCAATGATGCCGCCGTTCAATGCGGTTAATGATGCGCCGGTCATGCTATCCAGATTGAGTGAACCGGTAGCGTGATAGGTGAAAATGATGCCCACCAGCAGAAACACGGAAATAATCTGGGAAGCGACGAGATACTTGAAGCCCGCGGAGATAGCCCGGCTGTTCTCTTGTACATCGCTTGAAAGAAGAATCAGTCCACCCGTGGCTATCACCGCCAATTCGAAAAAGACGAACAGGTTGAAAATATCACGTGTAAGGATGATGCCGGACAGCGACATTACTGCGATCAGAACCACCACCAAAGCGCTGCGTCCAAGCTTCAGCAGTGTCTCCTTTAGATAGATTGCGGAAAGCAGCCCGGTTGCATTGACCAGTAGTGTCAGTACCGCCTCTGTGAGCCCCATCCGCAGATTTATCGCAAAGGGAGGTTCAGTGCCAGCGGTAAATATCTCTACCGGAGCAGCACTGTGCTGGACGAAAAACCAGACCCAATCGGCTGATATCCAGGTCATGCAGGCGAGGGTGGCCAAGGTTAACAGATAAGCGGTTGAACGCCACTGCGCTTTCAGAAACCCCAACAGGAAGGCTGCAGCCAGTGCAGCCGCGATGATGAAAACAGCACTCACCATTTAAGCTCCGTAAACTTCGAGATATCCAGAGTCTGTCTCTTTTCGTATAACTTGTAGGCGAAGGCGAGCATTAATGCGGTAATGCCCAAGCCAATGACAATGGCGGTCAGCACCAGTGCCTGTGGTACCGGGTCGATGATCCGTGATGCGGCTTCAGCCACGGGGACCGCGGCATCCAGAATAGGTGCTGTACGGCCGTCCATATAGCCGACAGCCACCAGGACAAGATGGACACCTGTATTGGCAACCGTAAACGCGATAATCATACGAAATAGGTTGCGGTTGGTCAGTGCGCCGTAGAAACCTATAAGAATCAGCACAAAGCCGGTCGCGAGTGCTATCTGCACTATCATAGCTCCTCCGTCTCGGACAAATTGCTCAAGATAGATGAAAACTCCGCTCCCACCTTGAGCCCGATAAGTGAGTAGATCAGCGGAATGGCGCCAGCCGAGAAGAGTGCTCCCAGCTCACCTGTCGGCAGTATGCGGTTGTCCAGAAAACCACCGGCCCAAAAGAGTCCGGCGATGCCGAGCAAGACATAGGTGAGACCGGAAAATGATTCGATGACGGCAATCAGCCGGTGACTGAAACGCCGAACGGGATTAGCCAGCAGTAACAGCAGCATGGCTGAAGCGACAATGGCGCCCCCCTGGAAGCCGCCCCCTGGCGTTAGGTGTCCGTTGACAAAGACATAGGCGCCCAGCAGCAATATAAGTGGTACCAGCGCACGGCTGCCGGTCGCCAACAGCTCACCGACCGGGGCGCGGTTATGTGCATTGGCGTCAGCCACTTTACTATTTGCCAACACCAGTCCGACGACGGCCGCGGCGAGGAACAGAACCGTCACTTCTCCAAGCGTATCAAGACCACGATAGGTGACGATGATTGCCGTGACAATATTCGTTGCACCTAGATCCTTGGCGGTATTCTCAGCGTAGTAACTGGCCGTGGTGTTAAGTTCGGTATCCGGCGCATAGCCGCTATACAAGGTGAAGAAGATGCCGCCGATTACTGCCAGTAACAACATGGCGGTGACATGCTTAATCATGCTCACCTCCTCGTACCCGATTTAAGACGAAGAAAAAGAGAAAGGTGGTGAGGCCACTGCCGATGGCCGCTTCAGTCATTGCCACATCCGGGGCGGCAAGAATCAAAAAGAGAATGGAAGCGATAAGACTCACGAGTCCCGCGGCAATAATGGCGATAGGCGTGCTTTTGGTGTGTATTGCCATCAACGCCGCACCCAATACGGTAGCGGAGAAAAGTAGAGTCATGGCGATCATTAAGGTACTCATGACTTCTCTCCCAGATCCTCTTCAAGTCTGTCGACGGTAGTTTTGGCGCACTTCTCTGTGCCGACCCGATGTGCCGCACGCGCAAGCACCTGCGCGGAGATAGGATTGGTAAAGAGAATGAAAAGCCCGATCAACAACAGCTTTAGTCCCCACTGTGGTTGCAGGAAGAACATGCCAAGCAGAATCAGCAAGGTGCCAAGTGTAGTGGTTTTTGCGCCGGCCTGGATGCGGTTGAAGAGGTCGGGCATACGCACCAGACCCAGCCCGCCGAACAGCAGAAATGTCGACCCGGTCACCAGCAGCAAGCCCCCGATAAAATCAAGTAGTGTACCCATCAGAACCCCCGCTCGATGTAACGGGCGACAGCGATCACCCCAAGAAAAGAGAGCAGGGCGTAGATGAGTGCTACATCGAGATAGATGCCGCGATCTTCTATAAAGGCGACCAATACAATACCGGTGATGGAGATAATGGTCAGCACATCGAAGGCGGCAACCCGGTCGGCGTCCGATGGCCCTTGGATAAATCGGTATAGCGCCAGTAACAGTGCGACACCAGCGAGTGCCGCCGCGATATAGATAAAGATATTAACCATACATAACCTCGAGATACTGCTCGAATCCAGAAACAATGCTGGTCGTTGCAGCCTCTACATCGCTTGATTCGACGCTGACCCAATGCACATAGAGCCATTCGTCTTTAAGTTCCACAGTAAGAGTGCCGGGAGTGAGTGTGATGGAGTTGGCCAACAGCAGGCGTCCCATCTTGCTCTTAAGGCGTGTCCGAACCTTTACGATACCTGGTTTAACCGGCAGCGAAGGGGAGAGAACAATACGCGCCAACCTGATATTGGCTTTTATCAACTCCTTGATGAAGTAGACGCAGTACTGTAATGCGGCACGCAAGGCTTGGGGCGTGGTTTTAAGCTCTGAAAATGCCGCCAAGCTGCTCTTGAACAGAAGTACGATGAGCACCGAGACAACGGTGCCAACGATGAGAACATCAACGGCTAATGACCCGTTTAGAAATATCCACAACAGTAGTAGAGTCGCGAAAAGCACAGCAGAACTACGCGCCTTTTCCATTTAATTACATCCTTATTCTTGTCACCGATTAGTCAAACACAGCCATGACATATGTCATCAGTGCGAGGACTCTGACCTAACTTATCGGCACTAACTCACCAAGCTTTACCCCGGATGATGAGATCTATTTCACATCCGCCTCATTAAAATATAATACATTGCTAATATTACAAATGAGCTAAATCATGATTGGCTGCGGTAGTGCTGTTGAAGGCTCAATAACTGAACTGAATACAGTATGGTGGCACTGTTATTAATGCAGTATTGAACTTGGTTTTTACAGCTTGAAACAGGTGAGTTAAGCGGTTGAATTGAGATCGACTTCGGTCGCCTTAAGAGTTTCCCTATCTGGTCGATACGCTCAATGTCAGCAGTATTGCCGGATTTTTTATGACCTTAAACAGACAGAGTGAAGAGCTTAAACAGTCGCTGCTAAGGAGTGCAACACTGCCATCCCTACCGGGGGTTCTGATTCGTATCTACGAAAGGCTGGATCAACCGAGCACTACCATTGATGATATTGCACAGTTGCTGGAAACCGACTCTGGTCTGACGGCGCGCGCCTTACACCTGGGTAACTCTGCACTTTATGGTGCGGCCACCCAACGTGAGATCACCAACGTTACCGATGTGATGGTGCGTATTGGTCCTTTTGACCTCTGGTCGCTGTTGATGGCGACCGAGGTGAAAAGTCTCTTCTACGGTATCAGCACTCAGTTGATGGATATGAACCACT
>JAKSCN010000452.1 GCA_022360595.1 Chromatiales bacterium | reverse complement strand
GTATTCGCGGTGGATACGGAAGTCGAACAGGGAGAACTCAAGCTGGCGCACCATCATCATGCCGGAATGGAAGTTCTTTGCCGCCTTCATCTTCTCGTACAGCTCGGTGGGAATGGGCTCACCGCTCTCATAATGGCCGGAGATCAGATCCAGTGCTTCGCGCTCCCAGCACCAATTCTCCATGAACTGGCTGGGCAGCTCCACTGCGTCCCAGGCGACGCCGCTGATGCCGGCGATGGCCGGGTAGTCGATACGGGTCAGCATATGATGCAGGCCGTGGCCGAATTCATGAAACAGCGTCTCTACCTCGTCGTGGGTGAACAGGGCCGGTTTGTCGCCCACCGGGGGGGTGAAGTTGCAGGTGAGGTAGGCAACCGGGGTCTGATGGTAGTCGTTGCTGACATAACGGCTGGCACACTCGTCCATCCAGGCGCCGCCGCGTTTTTTCGGACGGGCGTAGAGATCCAGATAGAACTGGCCGCGCAGAGTCTGGTCGCGGTCACGTATCTCAAAGAAACGGACATCCGGGTGCCAGCTATCGATATTGTCCAGTTCACTGATCTGCATGCCGTAGAGGCGCTTTACCACCTCGAACATACCGGCCAGTACCCGGTCTTCCGGGAAGTAGGGTTTCAGCTCTTCCTGGGTGATGGCGTAACGGTGCTGGCGTAGCTTTTCGGCGTAGTAGCCGATATCCCAGGCGTCCAATTCGGTGACGCCATACTCGCTTTGGGCAAATGCCTTCAACTCGTCCAGTTCACGTTGAGCTTGGGGATGGGAGCGTTCAGCCAGATCGGTCAGAAAACCGAGTACTTCGTCGCTGTTGCGGGCCATCTTTTTCGCCAGGGAGCGCTCAGCATAGTTGTCGAATCCCAGTAGCTGGGCAGCTTCGTGACGCAGCTTGAGGATCTGCTCCATCAACTCGCTATTGTCCCACTGACCGGCGTGGGGGCCTTGCTCGGAGGCGCGGGTGGCGTAGGCGGTGTACATCTCTTCGCGCAGTTCGCGATTATCGGCGTAGGTCATCACCGGGAAGTAGGAGGGGAACTCCAGGGTCAGTATCCAGCCGCTCTCTTCCCGTTGTTCAGCGGTCTGTTTGGCCAGCGCCAGGGCCGATTCGGGGAGTCCGGCCAGTTCAGATTCATCGGTGATCAATTTGCTCCAGGCGTTGGTGGCATCCAGCAGGTTGTCGCTGTATTGGCTGGTCAGCTCGGAGAGCTGCTGGCTGATCGCCTTGAAGCGTGCTTTCTGCTCGGCGGGAAGATCTACCCCCGAGAGGTGAAAGTCGCGCAGGGCGTTTTTCAGCACCTTTTTCTGGTGGTCGTTGAGGTTGCTGTCGTTCTCCGCGACCGCTTGGTAGGCGGCGAACAGTTGCTCATTCTGGCCCATCTCGGTGGCGTAATCGCTTAACTTGGGCAGGCAGGCATTGTAGGCCTGACGCAACGCGTCGCTGTTAACCACCGAGTTCATGTGGCTGACGGGTGACCAGGCGCGGTTGATACGGTCATCCATGCGCTCCAGTGGTTCGATCAGGTTGTCCCAGGTGGGGGCTTCATTGCTGTCGAGCAGTTGTTCGGTCAGTGTTCTGCTTTCGCTTAGAAGCTGATCGATAGCAGGTTCAACGTGCTCCGGTTCAATGACGGAGAAGGGCGGCAGGCCGCTGATGTTGAGCAAAGGGTTGTCCATG
>JAKSCN010000623.1 GCA_022360595.1 Chromatiales bacterium | reverse complement strand
GGGTGTGCTCTACCAACTGAGCTATCTGGGCATAATTTATTTAAAAACCCGGGCGCTTACAGCAGCTACCGGGTTGCTTTGGAGCGGGTGATGGGAATCGAACCCACGTCATCAGCTTGGAAGGCTGAGGTTCTACCGTTGAACTACACCCGCGCGGTTCATCTGGACGCCCATCGCGTCGCACCTTGATCTGGTGGAGGGGGGAGGATTCGAACCTCCGAAGGCTGAGCCGTCAGATTTACAGTCTGATCCCTTTGGCCACTCGGGAACCCCTCCAGGAAGCCCGGTATTTTGCTTGAGGCTTATGGCACTGTCAACACTTTTTCTGAACAATTTTGTGCCTAGCAGTTTTTATCCATAAATAACTCTCACAGGACCGCCCATCAACTCCAAATAACACATTTAAAGCCCCACCATTTCACTATGAAAAAACACTCAGTTATTCATCAATTTATCTTAACTTTGCAATTTGAAAAAGCTATTGACACCCCGCCCTCCGCTCACTCATTATCAGAGGATTAAAAAAACAGTAACAATCTCAAAACTAAGACAAAAATTCAAAACCACAGCGACAACAGCGCCTCATACCAAAACTTAAGCAGGGCGCGCCATTCAAAACCTGAGGGGTACCAAAAGAATGCAGCATCGAAAACAACTCATGGCTATTGCCATATCTTCGCTCGCCTCCACATCCGCACTAGCAACCAACGGCATGAACCTGGAAGGCTATGGCGCAAAGGCAACCGCCATGGGCGGAGCGGGCATGGCATATGACACTGGCAATTCAGCAGTCATGAACAACCCGGCCACCCTAGCCCTGATGGAACCAGATACAAGCCGGTTCGGCCTCGGAATCCGCTCACTCGGCCCGGACATTACATCATCCGTACCCTCCATGGGTATCAGCACGAACTCCGATGGCACCGCTTACTACATGCCCTCGATCTCTCTAATGCGCAAAACCGGCAAACTCACTTATGGCGCCGCCGTTCTGGCGCAGGGCGGCATGGGCACCGAATACGGCAGTGGCTCAGAACTGTTTAGCGGCGGCCTCTCCATGATGGGGGCCATGACACCCTTAAGCGGCGAAGAGATCCGCTCCGAGGTGGGCGTAGGGAGACTCATGTTTCCGCTGGCATACGAGGCCACCCCCAAACTCTCTGTAGGCGGATCCGTCGACTTCGTATGGGCAGGCATGGACCTGCAGATGGACATGGACGGCACCAACTTTGCCGGACTGATGGGCGGCATGGGCGGCTCTGTCAGCGGCAGCATGGCCACTGGCTTAAGCAGCATGATCAGCAGCGGCATGATCACCGACGTCAACTGGGCGCGCTTCGACTTCTCCAATGATAGCGACATCAGCGGCAAAGCCCGCGGCTACGGCCTGGGCGGCAAACTCGGCGTGGTTTTTGAGGTCAATGATCGCCTCAGCATTGGCGCGGCATACCACACTGAAACCGATATCAGTGATCTGAAAGCCGATGATGCCAGCATCAGCATGAGCGTCGAAATGCCCGGTATGGGCACCACCGTTATCCCTGTCTCCGGCACCGTCAAGATCAGGGACTTTCAGTGGCCGGCAACTTACGGAATCGGCGCAGCCTTTAAAGCCACCGACAAGCTACTCATTGTTGGTGACATCAAGCGCCTGGACTGGTCGAACGTCATGGAGGAATTCAAGGTTAACTTCGTTGCCGATGGCACCCAGGCCAACCCAATGGCAGGAGGCTTTGCCGGCGCCGATCTGGATGTCACCCTAACCCAGGAGTGGGATGACCAAACCATCTACTCACTTGGCATGCAGTACCAGGCCACACCGAAGTTGGCGCTGCGCGCAGGCGTCAACGTAGCCGACAATCCTGTTCCGGATATGTACCTCAATCCGCTGTTCCCCGCCATTGTCGAAGAGCACTACACCTTCGGCGCCGGCTACAAGATCAGCGATAGCGACCGCATCGCCTTTTCAGCGACCATCGCACCCGACGTAACCGCTACCAACCCCGCGGGCGCAAAAGTCCGTCACAGCCAGTTCAACTGGTCGCTAAACTACTCACACACTTTTTAAATGAAGCTCAACTGAGCAATAAAAAAGCCCTGCAGTGCAGGGCTTTTTTATTGCAAAACCATGCCTGCTCAACGAGAAGTGTGCAGACGATTCATCACCTTTGAGAACGCTCCCTCAACCAACAACGGTAATTGAGACGCCGCCTCATCTATCGCCCCCTCAATACGCACTGCGTCATCTTTTGAAGGACGCGTCAGCACATAGTCGGCCACGTCTTTACTGGAGCCGGGGTGATCAATTCCGATACGATAGCGCCAAAAATCACGCCCTCCCATGGCACTCATAATATCGCGCAATCCATTATGTCCAGCATGGCCACCGCCCTGTTTAAGACGCACCACACCCGGCGGCATATCCAGCTCGTCATGCGCCACCAACATCTGCGCCAGGGAGATTTTATAGTACTTCGCCAGACTGGATACCGATTGACCACTGCGGTTCATAAAGGTATTCGGTTTCAGCAGCCAACAATCCTCACCACCAACAACGATACGGGCAGCCATACCGTGAAACTTACTCTCCACCTTGAAGGCAGCGTTGTATTGCCGCGCCAGTAGATCAACAAACCAGAACCCCGCATTGTGCCGGGTCTGTTCATACTTGGCCCCGGGATTACCCAGACCAACAATCAGTCGGATCGGCTCATCAGTTGATTGCTTACTCATAGTACTCACAAAAAAACCGGGGTGTTATCGCTGACAACACCCCGGCTTTCGATCGCATTAGCTGGCTGCAGGATTATTCTGCAGCTTCCTCAGCCTCACCGCCTTCCTCTTCTTCCTCAGCGGCACGTGCGCCATGGATAGAGACAACAGGCAGATCATGCTCAGCACCAGCAGCCAGAGCGGGCAACTCAAGACCAGCAGGCAGTTGCAGCGCGGACATCAGAACGATGTCGCCCACCTGCATTTCAGCCATATCCACCTCAATGAATTCAGGTAGATCTTTCGGCAGACAGGTCACTTCAACATCACCCATGTGATGAGAAACAGCACCACCCATCTTCACGCCAGGCGCAGTATCTTCGTTGATGAAGTGCAGCGGAACGTGAGTTTTGATCTTCTCTTTATCGCTGACACGCAGGAAATCGACATGCAGGATAAATGGCTTGGCCGGATGGCGTTGCAGATCTTTCAAAATAACCTGCTGCGGTTTGCCGTCAACTTTCAATGTCAGGATATGAGAGTAGAAAGCCTCATGCTCAAGGTGCTGCAGCATTTCGCTGTGCAGCAGCGTGATCATCTCAGGATCCTGATGAGCACCATATACGATGCCCGGTACATCGCCGGCATGACGCAGGCGGCGGCTCGCACCTTTCCCTACATCGCTGCGCGACTTAGCTTCAATTTCGAAAAGTTCCATGATTTTCTCCAAATCATCAGTTTAAAGACACACAACCACACTGCGACCTGTGTAGTCATGCCGGTAAAAACTATTGCGATCAGTGCATATAAAGCGAACTGACCGACTCATCATTGGCAATGCGGCGCATCGTCTCGGCCAACAGTTCGGCTATGCTGATCTGCCGAATCTTGTCACAAGCCCGCGCTTCAGGCATCAACGCAATGGTGTTTGAAACCACCAGCTCATCCAATTCCGAATTACTGATGTTACTGACTGCAGGCCCTGAGAGCACAGGGTGGGTACAGTAGGCCACCACACGCTCGGCACCGTTCTCTTTCAGCGCTTGCGCTGCTTTACACAAAGTGCCGGCGGTATCGACCATATCATCGATCAGCACACAGGTCTTACCCGCCACATCACCGATAATATTCATCACCTGCGCCTCATTGGCGCGCGGACGACGCTTATCGATAATGGCCAGATCGGCATCATCCAACTGCTTGGCCAGCGCTCTTGCACGGACAACACCACCCACATCCGGGGAGACCACAATCAGTTCGTTATATTTCTGACGCCAGACATCACCGAGCAAAATCGGCAGCGCGTAGACGTTGTCGACAGGAATATCGAAAAAGCCCTGAATCTGATCGGCGTGGAGATCGATAGTCACTACTCGATCCGCACCAGCCGCCGCCAACTGTTTGGCAACCAAACGCGCCGTGATCGGCACACGCGCGGAACGTGGACGACGATCCTGACGAGCATAACCGAAGTAAGGAATGACTGCGGTTATGCGCTTAGCGGACGCCCAGCGCAGCGCGTCGATCAGCACCAGCAACTCCATCAAATGGTCATTGGTGGGCCGTGATGTGGACTGAACAACGTAGACATCTCGTCCACGCACGCTCTCCTGCACCTCTGCCATCACCTCGCCATCGCTGAAACAACCAACGACCGCCTTACCCAAACGCAGGTTCAGACGCGCCCCGATTTCAGCTACGAGTTCGGGATTCGCATTGCCCGAAAACACCATCATGCCGCTGGCCTGCACAGCAACCTCTCTCTGCTCTGGGTCGAAGTTAAATTCAAGAAAATGGCTGGGGCGGCAGGATTCGAACCTACGAATGCTGGGATCAAAACCCAGTGCCTTACCGCTTGGCGACGCCCCAATATCTCGTTTCAGACGACTGAAAACCTAACGCTGCACGACCTCATGCAATGGAGACCGATTTCTTCCCTGTGCCACAAAAGAGGATATTCCTGACGGCAACTGCTTCTGCACATCAATAGCGTCCGACTGCTCATCGAACGCGGCAAAAACACATGCCCCGGTTCCTGTTAGTCTGGCATCTCCGTAGCCATTCAGCCAGCGTATCGCCTCTTCCACTGGTGGATACTTACGACAAACCACCTCTAAACAGTCGTTCACCGCATCACCAGCGAGAAAGGCGCGTATTGTGATGCGCTCTGAGTCTCGTGTCAATTGTGGATCGCTGAATATCTCACCCGTAGCGACATGACAATCGGGAATCAGCACCAAATACCAAGGCTCCAACAGCGAAACAGGATCTAAATTCTCCCCCACACCCTCAGCCCAAGCAGCAAAACCACGCACAAATACCGGCACATCAGCACCCAGTCTAAGCCCCAGCTCAGCCAATTGATCCACATCCAGCCCCACGCTCCAGATGTGATTCAGAGCCACCAGGGTAGTTGCGGCATCTGAACTACCACCTCCCAAGCCGCCGCCCATCGGCAACCGTTTATCCAAATGAATATCGACGCCCAGCTCCGTCCCGGTATAAGCCTGTAGCAAGAGCGCGGCACGCACCACCAAATCATCGGACTCGGCCACACCGGGGATCGCATTAGCCCGTCGAATCACGCCATCATGGGTTGGGACAAAAGTCAGGTTGTCGCAAATATCCAGAAATTGAAACACCGTCTGCAGCAGATGATAACCATCCGGCCGTCGGCCCACGATACGCAGCATCAGGTTCAACTTGGCAGGCGCAGGCCACACCCTGGGTAAGTGAGTATTCACAACGACAATAAGTAATTAGGGGTCCAAGCGCTTTAGCGTCTTGAGCAGGTATTCATTGTCGGGGTTCTGCTCCAGCGCTTTATCCCAGACGCCACGCGCCTCCTCCCGTTCCCCGGTGACCCAGAGCACTTCGCCCAGGTGCGCGGCAATCTCGGCATCCTGCAGCATATCGATAGCGCGACGCAGATACTCCAGCGCTTCGGCATAGTTACCCAGCCGATATTGAACCCACCCCATGCTGTCCAACACTGCCGGTGCGTCCGGCTTCAGCGCCAATGCCTGCTCAATATAGCCCAGCGCCTCCTGATAGCGATCGGTCTGATCGGCCAAGGTGTAGCCGAGCGCGTTCAATGCATCGGCATGCTGTGGTTCCTGTTCCAGAATGGCCATCAAATCCTGCTCCAGCACATCAACCCAACCCTGGGTTGCCGCATAGAGCGCACGGGCATAAAGCAGATCAGCATTACCCGGATGGGCACTCAACCCCTGAGCATAAAGCGCAGTGACAGTATCGCTGTCAGCATGCTGCCGTAGCATGTCGGCCTCGACCAGATAGAGATCAACGGAATGTTTCGGAAAGCGTATCCGCAATGCCTGCAGAGTATCTCGCGCTTCCCCCAAACCGCCTTCAACGGCTTGCAGACGCGCCATCCGCACTTGTGCCTCATAGTGCAGATCACCTTTACCTACTCGCTTGAACCACTTAACCGCCTCAGTGTGATTCTTCTCAATCTCTTCGACGCGCCCTAAGTAGTAGGCCGCGTCATTGGACTTCGAATCACGCTCAAAAGCATCCCGCAGATGCTCTCTCGCCTCAGCGTAGCGCTCCATCTGCAACGCCAGAACCCCAAGCGTCAAATGAATCTCCGGCGGTTCGGGGTTAATACCACGCTGCTTCAAAAACTGCCGATAGGCGAGTTCGGACTCTTTCAGATCAATCAGCAAGCGCCCCAGAGCCGCCCGCAACATCTCACTGTCGGGATAATCAGACACCGCCTCCTCCAGTACCGCCCGGGCCTTTGGTTTGTCCTTTTTCGACACATAGACCCGGCTCTGCAGAACGTACCCTTTCTCCAGATCAGGGAAGCGATCAACCAAAATCTGCGCTTCTCGCTCGGCCTGATCCCACTGTTTGGTGATTGAGGGCATCAGCGCTACAGCATAGGCGGCATCGGCGTTATCGGGATACTCGGCAGCCAGCCGACGCATCAGCCCAATCGCCTTTTCCGGAAATGTGCTTTTGGTCAACGCCGACAAGGCATGCAGAAAACCGTCGCTACGCTGCGCCTGGCTGATCAACACAACCGCCTTCAAGTGTTCGAAGGCTGCCTCTTCATTGTCTACTTCAAGATGGAGATAAGCGCCCAACTGACGGGCGGTAAGATCATTAGGAGCAAGCTCAATCCAATGGTTGACCGCAACCAGGGCCTGGTCATTACGCTTTAGATAAATAGCCAGCCGCACGGCGCGCTCAGCCAATTTGGCATCACCGGAGCGAATAGTCGCTTGCAGATAGGAGTCATAGGCCAACGCCATATCGCCCCGCTGACGGGCAATTTCGCCCAACAGCGTGCTATAGATCAACTCGGCGTCCAGTTCGCTCAGCTTCTTCTCAGGCTCCGCAAAGGGCAAAATAACAGCATCCGATTCGGGGTCAGCCGCCATTTCGGCCTGCTTCGGCACGCTCTCGCAAGCGCCCACCAGCAGTGCGCCACAAACCATTAATATCCGTAGAATAACTTCTCTCATAACTATTTGGATTTCAGGCGCAAACGCTGCTCGCGCAGAAACCTCATCTATCCTTCTAGTAACTGGCTGATTGTTCAGCCGATAATAATCTCTTTACCAACGACAAGCCATGTTTACTTGATTGCTGTCAAAGCAACTTGAATTTAAGCAATTGATAATCCACAATTTCGGATCTTTTAGGCGCTCAAAAGTTCATATGTCCCTGGTAACCGTTGGCCTCAACCACAAAACCGCTCCGGTAGATATCCGCGAAAGGATCACTTTCGGCCCGGATATTATCGTTGGCGCCCTGCGCAGCCTGTCTGAACAACCAGGCGTTGACGAAGCGGTTATTCTCTCCACCTGCAACCGCACCGAGATCTACTGTGCTCTCAACGAAGAGAACGACGACAGCCTGGGACGTTGGCTGGGGGAGTTCCACGGTATTGAGCTGGAGACTATCTCTCCTTATCTCTATCAGCACCGGGACCAGGCGAGCATTCAACACCTACTGCAGGTCTCCTGCGGTCTGGACTCACTTGTATTGGGCGAACCACAGATTCTCGGCCAGGTGAAATCCGCCTTCAACACCGCTTCAGACGCCAACAGCAGCGGCAAACTGCTCGGACGCCTGTTCCAGCACACTTTCTCTGTAGCCAAGCAGGTAAGAACCGACACCGCCATCGGACACAGCCCCGTCTCGGTAGCTTTTGCCGCAGTCAGCCTGGCACGCCAAATCTTTAGCGAACTGAGTGACCAAACCGCCCTGCTGATCGGTGCCGGAGAGACCATTGAGCTGGCGGCCCGCCATCTTCATCAGCATGGGATCGGCAACATTATCGTCGCCAACCGCACCCTGGAACGGGCTCACAATTTGGCCAATCAATTTGACGGTTATGCCATCGGACTCACCGAAATTCCAGTCCACCTGGCGGAAGCGGATATCGTTATCTCCTCTACCGCCAGCCCGTTGCCTGTTCTTGGCAAAGGGACGGTTGAGAGCGCACTGAAAAAACGCAAACATCAACCGATGTTCATGGTCGATATTGCTGTACCACGCGATATTGAAGCAGAGGTGGGTGATCTCAACGATATCTATCTCTACACCGTGGACGACCTTCAAGAAGTAATCGACGAAAACCTGCGCTCGCGCCAAGAGGCCGCCGAGCAGGCCAATGAGATTATCGAATTCCATACCCAGGAGTTCATGGGCTGGCTCCGTTCACTGGATGCCGTTGGTTTGATCCAGGGCTACCGGCGCAAGGCAGAAAAGATGCGTGATGATGTGCTCCAGAAGGCCCTGAAGCAGCTTGAGAAGGGGAAATCCCCAGAAGAGGCGATGCAGTTTCTGGCAAACACACTGACCAACAAACTGCTGCACGCACCAAGCGCTCAGATACGCCAGGCGGGTCATAATGGCGAAGAGCACCTGCTCCAGGCGGCCAACGCCCTTTTCCAGATTCAGGATACCCACAAATAGATGAAAGCCTCCATTCGCAGCAAGCTCGAACAGATCAGTGAGCGTTTTGAAGAGATCACCGCTCTGCTGGCTGATCCCGACGTACAAAGCGATCAAAACCAGTTTCGAGCACTCAGCCAGGAGTACGCCCAACTCGAACCGGTGGTGGAGTGCTATAGCCGTTACCGCGGTCATGAAGAGGATGTAAGCGCCGCCGAGGAGATGCTCGGCGATCCAGAGATGGCCGATCTCGCCAAAGATGAGTTGGCCGATGCCCAAACCAAACGGGACACTTTGGAACCGGAACTACAGCTACTGCTGCTGCCCACCGACCCCAACGACGAGCGCAACATTTTCCTGGAAGTGCGCGCCGGTACCGGCGGCGCCGAGGCGGCGCTGTTTGCAGGCGATCTGCTGAAGATGTACCTGCGCTATGCCGAACTAAACGGCTGGCAGACCGAAACCATCAGTGAGAGCCCCGGTGAACAAGGGGGCTATAAAGAGGTAGTCACCCGCATCAGTGGCCGCAGCGTCTACTCACGGCTGAAGTTTGAGTCCGGCGCCCACCGCGTACAACGGGTCCCCGAGACCGAATCCCAGGGCCGGGTGCACACATCCGCCTGTACCGTCGCTATCCTTCCCGAAGCGGACAGCATAGATGGCGTCGAGATCAACACCAACGACCTGCGTATAGACACCTACCGCGCCTCCGGTGCCGGCGGTCAGCACGTCAACAAGACCGATAGCGCGGTGCGCATGACCCACGTCCCGACCGGCATCGTGGTGCAGTGTCAGAACGACCGCTCGCAGCACAAGAACCGG
>JAKSCN010000564.1 GCA_022360595.1 Chromatiales bacterium | reverse complement strand
TTGATTGACCATGAAGCCGAACAGGTAGAGCAGCTACAGGTCGAGGAGACACCCGTTATCAGCCCACCGACACCGGTCGCCTACCCACAAATTCTCATCTGGGGACTCTGGCCGGAAGAGAGTCTGCAGCCACTCAGACTGGCGCTTGACGCCGAATCCGACGCTGTTTACTGGCAAGAGATAGATGCGATCACCGAGACTGAACCGCTATTAGAAAAACTCCATGATCTGCCCGATGATCAACTACTGCTTCTCTGCAAAGGGTGGGAACCTCCCACCGGTGAGCTGGCAGACTTCTGTCTGCAGTTAGCTGAAAGGCGCTCTCACCTGTTTCTTTGGCCCATACCGCTAACCGGTATGAGTGAAGCGCGGCAGCTTAGCCTGCTCGGCTCGTGGCAGGCTTTTATGCAGCAACTCCCTGAACAGTTCCATCTGCTCACCCGGGAACTACCGCCGCAAGCACGATCCACGGACAACAGGGAGGCGCACAACCATGACTAACCACCCTGTCTTTGCAGTCGTTGGCCATCCGAACAAGGGCAAGTCTTCAGTTGTAGCGGCCCTCACCCAAAATGATCAGGTGAAAATCTCCGCCGTCTCGGGCACCACACGGGTCTCCCAGCGTTTCGCGCTAAAATTGGATAACCGCACCGTGTTTGAGCTGGTCGACACCCCCGGTTTTCAGCGCGCCAACAAATGCCTGGCTTGGTTAAAAGAAGAGGAGGTGACTGCCGATCAACGCCCGCTGCGCATTCAGACCTTTGTCGAAACCTTCACCGACAGCCAGCAGTTTGTCGATGAGATCGAGCTACTCACCCCTATCATCAATGGCGCAGACATCATCTATGTCGTCGACGGCTCACTTCCCTATAGCCCGGAATATGAGACAGAGATGGAGATCTTGCGCTGGACCGGCAACCCACGTCTGGCGCTGATCAACCCAATCAGCGGCGATGATTATGTCGAGCAGTGGCAACAGGCCCTCAACCAATACTTCAGCCTGGTACGGGTGTTCGACCCCATGCACGCCAGCTTCGATCAGCATCTGCAACTGCTGCGCACCTTTGGCCAACTCGACAGCCGCAAAACAGCCACCTTCGACCAGGCCATTAGCGAACTGGAGCACTACCGCCAACGCAAGTTGGAGCAAGCGGCCCGTATCATGGTGGAGAATCTCTACCGTCTGCTCACCTGGCAGCAGCGCAGTAGTCTGTTAGAAAACAGTGTGCGCGACAAACTGGCCGCCGTGCTGCCGGATGAGATCAACCGCTTCAACAATCAACTTAATAATCTGGAGCGGGAGAGCCAGAAACAGCTGGAGGCGCTATTTCTCTACCATCAACTGGAGTCGGAGATTGCCTCGCTGAAGGTCAACCAGGGTGAACTGATGGATGAGACACAATGGTCGCTCTGGGGATTGGAGAAACAGCAACTGATTCTGGTCAGTGCCGGTGCCGGTGCCGCACTTGGCCTGATTGCCGACGCAGGTCTCGGTGGCACATCGCTGCTCACCGGTGCCATCAGCGGCGGGGTAGTGGGGGGGCTCTCAGGATGGCTGGGGCTCGACTGGTTGAAGGAGAAACTGCCGCCCTGGCTGCAATTCAACAGCGAACAGCAGACTCTCGGGCCGGTAAAAGATCCTAACTTTGGTTTTGTCATTCTCGGACGGGCGCTGAGCCACGCCCAAGCAATGCTGATCAGAACTCATGCCCATCGCGAAAAGCTAACGCTCCACGAGCATGAGCTTAATACCATGCAGGCACTACCGTTAAAGATGCAGGTGAGGTTGCTAAAACATTTCCGCCAGCTCAGCAAAGAGGGGCCGCAGGGCAAAGCGGCCGTACAGCTACGCAACTGGGTTTATCAGCGGCTCAGTCAACACCTCTGATCAGCTCAGTGATCAACCAAAAACCCAATGCGTCGCCTTGGCGGTGACCAGTTTATCACCCTGTTCGTTAGCCACTGCGGCTTCAAAATAGAGCAGTCGCTTTTTCTGTTCAACAAAACGCGCCGTGACATAGATGTAGTCCAGTTCAGGCGTTATCGGCTTACCGTACTTAAGTTCCAAGTGGCGGGTAAAGTTGGGCTTGGCAACCAGCATACTGAGCGGCCCGATCGTGTTATCGATGGCTGCGGCAATCATGCCGCCCTGCATGGTACCGTAGGGGTTGAGATAACTTGTATCAACAGGAAAGCGACAGGTTAAAAACCGCTCTTCCATGCTGATCTCTATCAGCTCGCCACCCATCGCCTCAAACACCGGCGGAGGAAAGCTGTATTTATCTGTCTCGCCATCGAGGTTGGCCTCCAATATGGGAACCAGCTCAGCCGGGATCTTATCTCTATTAATCACCCCAAATGCCCTAACTCAGTTACGCACACCGTCACGCCCAAACACAGCCATAATGGTGCCGGTCATACTGGCGACCAGCTTCTCACCCTTATCAGAGCAGGCATACAGATCAGCTTCAGTCACGGTAATATTCCGGCCGGCTTTCTTTACTTTACCGACTGCACGAAACTTATCACCCTGGGCAGGAGAGAGCAGGTTAACTTTGAACTCAATGGTGAGAACGGCTGCATCATCTGGCATCAGGGAGAAGGCCGCGTAACCACAGGCGCTATCCAAAACGGTAGAGACTACGCCGGCATGAATAAAACCGTGCTGTTGGGTCAGACTGGCTTGGTAGGGAAACTCCAGCACCACACCACCGGGCTCGATTTCGCTCAAAGAGACATTCATGGTCTCCATCACCGCTTGTCGCCCAAAGCTCTCTATCACCTGCTCCCGGTAATCGGGACTGGCCGGTTGAAACTGCCCTTGCATAGCCATCCTCTCTGATTTCATTATTGGAGCACTATAACAAGCAGTCCGTTTTCCTACAAAGCAGGCCCTAGAATGGGTATACCAGCCTTTTTGTTTCAGAATGTTGCGAATTCTTGCTTTAACAGAGCCCGCTTCATCGCGCATAGCCATCTCAAAAAATTTGTCTGCCTCAGCTCGGTATTCAGGGTATTGAAGCGCTAGCAGATGAAAACCGTTATAGGCCCAGGCCCTGACAAATTTGACGTTATCAACCAGACAGTTGCGCAAAAAAAATTCAACGGGCTGCTTCACCGTTTTTTCGATCGGCATATAAGGCATGGATTGCAGCAGATGGAGTTTTGACTCCCAATGTTCGAGGCGGTTCAGCAAACAATATATCTCCACAACCTCTGCAGTTTTCAGTTCGGCACCAGACTCCAAATGGTGCTTTAGCAGCCAGCTTGCCCCTTTCTGGTGAGGCACATTCGCAAGCAGACGAATAAGCTCCTCCACAAATCCCGATACATCGCTGTGACGCCGATAAACATCAGCAATATCATCAGCCGATTTCCCATCCCATGCCGCCAGTGATTGCTCGAATAACATCTCAATCCCCCGCATTATAAATCAGGTTCTATTAGGGCCTGTTGGCACTAATTTACTTCTACCACCGAGCACACACAAAATTATTTGTAAGGTTTCAGGCTGCCATACGACCAAGCAACGAATCAGATGATTTTGGTGCTACACAAAAGAGAAGACAAAAATTTGTAAGGATTCTTAACCACCAACGTCTAACCGTTAACTTGCAAACAAGTTGCTACAGAGAAATTAATCAGGAGAAATATCATGAAAGCTAAAAAATCTATTTTCGCACTACTCTCTGGTCTGCTGCTGACTGCCGCTATCACCAACTCGCCCGTATTCGCTGACAGCGTGAAGTCTGGCTTGGATATGAATGATGGCCCATACACCATCTTCAACGTCGACCCTGAACGTGCCAGCTAAGTGTTCCAGCGGAGCTCATTCGATAAGGCCACCCATTGGTGGCCTTACTTTTTGCATTCCACAAAATTGAGCACGCATAACCAGGCTATTACATCAAGCGTAAAAACAGTGACAAATATCAGATAACTTACTGTTATTTATCAGGAAAATAAATTTTGGAATATCGTGGTATTTG
>JAKSCN010000230.1 GCA_022360595.1 Chromatiales bacterium | reverse complement strand
TGCGAGGCCACCAACAACGAGCCGGGACCTCGTCACTATATTCTTGATGAGTTGGGCAGAGAGTACTATCAGGGTGTTTGGATCGACTAACTATATTTTATTTGTAGTGCAATAGTCTGCCTGAGTAGAGGTATCGTGGTGTCTCTCCATTAAATTATGTGGGGCTGCTGCTCTCCCCACCACTATTTAGTTGCTCAGGCTAGGGCCTGTTCAAACTAACTAACACTCTTCCGCTGCAACACTTTTAATCATGTAGCCACCGGACTTTTCATCGGCTTCGAGAAGCAGTAACTTGCGTGTCTGTGCTTCCTCAAGCAATTTGTTGAAGGTACTGAATCCGTGGTATCTCTCACTGAAGCCTGGTTTACGACGCTTCAAAGTTTGTTTGACCATAGAGCCCCAAACCTTCTCCATCTCACCACGTTCCTGGATCAGATCTTCCACCGTGGCAATTACCAGATCCAACGCTTCCTGTTTCCTCTTCTCCTCTTCACTCACTGACTGTTTCGATACCTTCTTCTTAGCGGCCTTTTTGTTGGAACTTTTACGTCGACTGCGAATGGGCTTTTCGGAGTCTCTTACCAGATCGTCATAGAAAATAAACTCATCACAGTTGGCGGTGAGGAGGTCTGATGTAGAATTTTTCACACCAACACCAATTACGACTTTATTATTTTCCCGCAACTTGCTGACCAGTGGAGAGAAGTCAGAATCACCGCTTATGATGACGAAGGTGTCGAGGTGAAGCTTGGTGTAACAAAGATCCAAGGCATCCACTACCATACGGATATCTGCTGAATTTTTTCCTGATTGGCGCACATGAGGAATTTCGATTAATTCGAAAGCCGCTTCGTGCATGGTTGCCTTGAACTCCTTGTATCGATCCCAATCACAGTAGGCCTTCTTAACCACGATATTACCTTTAAGCAGTAACCGTTCAAGAACCTTCTGGATATCAAATGCCGCATAGTTGGCATCACGTACACCGAGTGCAACATTCTCGAAGTCACAGAAAATAGCCATATTTTGAGTATTGGTCGATTCAGTCATTGATAGTCTTCATACTAAGCGATGTTCCAGTAACCCTAGGATAGCCAAATTATCGGCTTGCCTGACTTACCATAGAAAAAAATTGGAAGTGTGCTAACACTGCCAGCGTAGCACGAACAGATGCTTAACCCTATAGCAACAAGGGCATTACAAGATATTGAATAGACAACATGAGCCCTATGTCGCAGCAGCACCTAAAGACCCATCTAAAAGACAGTGGTTTATCTGGGATCAATGCTGTGCCCGTCATTTCTCGGATTGCGCGTCCTTCTCAAGCTCACTCTCCAGAGTCTCGATGACATCATGAAAAACTTCGCGATTCTCTTCATTGATTTCCGATAGCAGACGATGGGCGGAGAGCACTGTATCAGCCATGCAGCTTGTATCGCTTTCATTGATGGTGAGGCAGGTTTCCCCCTCAAGGGGCGGCAGAGGTTGGGTGCTAATATTAAAAACCTGGTCAAAGCCGATGCTCTCCAGCACTTGGTTGATGTCCGCTTTGGTAGAGATGATAGTGGTCTTCTGATTGGTCGTCTCACGCATTTTATTCGCCACCCGTGCCAGCAAACCAAGGCACGTGCTATCGATCATCTCCGCTTCGCTGAGATCGAGCACGATCTTTGCAAGTTTGACCTGATTAAACAGCTCATCGAGAAACCGGTCGAATGTGCAGCCCAGTTGGCAGCGTATTTCGCCAGTAAACTTCAGCACATAGTGATCATCATGGCTGGCATAGCAGATATGCCCCTGACTCATTGCTCTCTCCTGACGACTAACAAGGTGATATCGTCCGGCCGGGGGTCATCCTCGCGCAGCGTCAATGCTTCAGCCAGGGATGCGACGGACGAGTCGACCTGCTTGACTCTATTTAATAGGTGATTGAGTTTATCTTCCAGATTAGACCCTGGAAGCAGATCAAGTATCCCGTCGGATACGAAAGTCATTACAAACGCCGGCGGCAGCGCCAGCTCCACTTCTTGATATTCGGCGTAATCGAACAGCCCCACGGGCAGACTCTTCTCTCCCATGAAATTAATCTCTCCATCATGTTTGAGCAGCGGGAAGGGAAACTGTCCGCCATTGGCGTAACGCAGACTGTTCTCCCGATGTGTCAATACACCATAGAAGATGGTGAGATATTTTTTTAATTGGGCTTTTTGCAGATAGAGGTTGAGTCGTTCCAACGTACGCGCGGGATGGATAATGGCATCATCCTGACCGCTGCGGTAAAGCTCGACAAACCGCCGCATCTGATTCTTGAGTAGCAGGGTGACCAGGGCGGAGGAGATGCCATGGCCTGACACATCCGCCATGTAGAAACCCAGTTGCTGTTCATCGATAGTGAAGTAATCGACAAAGTCACCACTGAGTAAGGTTGATGTGTAGAGCGCCCGTTCGAAGATATAGCCGCCGATTTTCTCCTTATTTTCAGGCAACAGTTGGAACTGGATATGCCGCCCCGCCGCCTCATCTTCGTGAAACTGCTGAAGGCTCTGACTTAGCTGTTCGTTGATTCGCTCCAGGTGTTCGCGATAGAGGCGATTGATTCTTTGCAGTTTTGCCCGTTCCAGCGCTTTGTCGATCGCATGTTCAAGCACGGCCATGTCATGGATAGGCTTGGTGACGTAGTCCCATGCGCCCAGCTTAAGCGCCTGTATGGCGTCCCCCACATCACCCATGCCGGAGACGATAAGCACCGGTGTCTCCGGCGACTGCTTGGTAAGCTGCTCAAGAACCTCCAGCCCGTCCATTGTCGGCATGCGCAGGTCACACAGAACCAGATCGGGTGTCTCCTGCTCGAAAAGTTCCAGACCGGAACGCCCGTCACCCGCCTGCAACACTTCATAGCCGCTGTCTTCCAGATAGATGGCGATAGCCTCACGAATCGCCTGATCATCTTCAATTGAGAGTATCCGTTCCGCTCTATCCATTGTGCCCCCTCATGATACGCCTCCCAACAGTTGGTGAATCGCCCGCACAAATACCGACATATCCATAAGCGGTTTGTGGAACACGTACTGATCATCAATGCCCATGGCGCCCAACTCACTCTGCAGGGCATCGGTGCTGGAGCCTGTGTAGATCAGAAACTGGAGATCACACTGCCGATTGTGCAGCGACTGAATGCACTCATGTCCATCCATTTGGGGTAAACGCAGGTCCAGGATGCAGATATCGAAACAGCGGCCCTGTTCCATACTTTGCAGCGCCGTCTCACAACGCTCATGGGTATCCACCTGCATACCCTCATCTTCCAGGTAGGCTTTAAGCCCTTCACGGATCATCGCTTCATCATCCACCACCAGGATACGCGGCATCACGTTCCACTCCGGTGCTGGAAAGGCAGGCAGATCTTAAAACGCGCACCTTTTCCCGGCGCGGTATCCACCGACATACGCCCGGCATGTTGCTCAATGACAATAAAGTAGGAGACCGATAAACCCAGCCCGGTCCCCACTCCCACATCCTTGGTGGTAAAGAAGGGTTCGAATACGCGCCTGCTCACCTCTTTAGTCATACCGGGTCCATTGTCGATCACCTCTATACAAGCATAGTCACCTTCGCTCCGAGTACGTAGGGTAATACATGGCTCAGCAATATTGGCGCTCGACATGGCGTGTGCGGCATTTTTAAGCAGATTAAGTACGACTTGTTCTATCTCTGTCCCGTCACAGGAGACCTGCCCCATGTCCGGCGCATAGTCCCGCTCGATGCGAATCCGCTTGAAGTCATATTTTTTCTTTAGATCATAGTCGCTGGCGGCAAGGCGTACCGCAGTCTCCATCAGTTCATCAAGATTACTTGGGGTGAAATGGGATTCGCTGCGGCGGCTGAACGCCAGCATATCGGAAACGATCTTGGCTGCCCGCGCACCCGCGTCCGATATACCGTCGAGGAAGTGGTGGATGCCACGCTCATCGAAGTACTGGCCGACAGTAGTAAGATCGATACCCAACTGTTCGGCCAACTCCTGGTTTTTGGTCAGATCCGGGGATATTCTGCGCTGAATGTTCTGGCACGCTTGCAGGATGGCGGACAAGGGGTTGTTGATTTCATGGGCCATACCAGCGGCAAGGCCACCCACCGACATCATCTTCTCGGTCTGAACCATCATCTGTTCAATACGCACCCGGTTGGTCACATCATCCACCCGGATGACCGCCCCGGCGGTACCGTTGGTGAAGAGTGGGTAGACGACCACGTCGCTGTAGTGAACCTCTCCGTTCTGTTCGGCGACCAAACGCTCACTGTGCAGCGGCTGACGCTGGCTAATCGCCTCCTTCACCTGCTTCATCTGCGCTTCCAGGTGAGGAAGCACTTCGGCAAACGGGCGTCCGTGGGCCTGGTCACGATTTACTCCCGTAAGCTCTTCCGCCTGTTTATTCCACTCGGTCACCGTACCTTCAGGGTCTACACCAACCAGCACTGAGGGCATGGAGTCGATAATATTTTTCAGGTATTTGCGCAGGCGGGCCATCTCGTCCTCCGCATGCCTGCGCCGTGTTATGTCGCGCACAAAAGCGCTGAAGCTGACTTCAGTGCCGTGTTCCAGGGGAACGATGGAGAGTTCTACCGGGAATTCATGACCGTCCTGATGCAAGGCGGTAATCTCGATGCGGCGGTTCAGTAACGGCCCTTCGCCGGATTGGCGGAAGTGTTTTAGCCCCTCCTCATGGGCCGCCCGGTATTGGTGCGGAATAATAATCTCCGACAGCTTACGGTCGAGCGCCTCCTCTCTTGGATAGCCAAATATCCGCTCAGCCTGGGTGTTCCAGCCAGAGACAATACCCTCATTATTGATCGTGATCACCGCATCCAGCGCGGTGTCGACTATCAATCGGTTATGTGCTTCACTCTTATGCAGGCGCTCTTCAGCCCATCGCCGTTCAAGCTCCAGGGCAATCCGGTTGGCAAAGATACCGAGTACCGGCCTGGCCCACCTGTTTGGCGCCATGGGATTTATGCCCATGACGGAAACCAGCCCTAATATCTCGCCTGTTGAGGAGATCAGAGGTGCACCAAAGTAGCTCTGTATCCCTTCCCGCTGAAGAAAGGAGTCATCAGGGAAGCGTTGCATCACCCCATCGGGGATTAGCTGAGGATCACCTTGGACTATCTCTTCGCAGGGTGTGCCCGCCAACGGATATGCCACATTTTCCACCCAACCATCATTCTGCCAAAGCGCAAGTGTGTGTATCGTCTGTCTGGTCTCATCAGCAAAGATACCCAGTGAGGCATAGTGCACATCATACATATGGGCCAGATCCCGGACACAGCTTCGATAGAACTCATCATCCATCATAGTGCTGGCGTTTTGAGCCAGAGCCAACAGGGCATTCTGGGTCTGCTGACGCTCGGTGGCATCCAGCATGAGGCCTTCCAGCGCAACCAGCAATCCCTTGTCCGAAAAGACCCCTTGCCCCTGCTCCCACACCCACTTCTCACTACCTTGCGCCGTAACGATTCGATAGGAGAGTTGGAAGGTGGTGTGTTTTTCCAGGGCTTCCTGGACCTGATTCCAGACAATCGCCTGGTCTTCGGGATGGATAAGTTCGGCATAGGAGCAGTCACGGTTGCCTATAAGGCCTTCAGAGGAGTAGCCGGTCAATGTTTTGCAACCCTCACTGACAAACTCCATGGTCCAGTTGGCGTCATTGCGGCAACGGTAGGCCATTCCCGGGAGATTACTCATCAACCGATCCAACGTGCCACGGCTCTCCTTCAACGCCTCTTCCGCCATTACCTGCCGTGTAATGTCGGTTCCCATCCCTCGATAGCCCTTAAAACGCCCCCCCTTGTCGTATACCGGTTTTCCACTGATCTTAAAGTAGTGGCGCCGGCCTGAGACGTCAGGTATCTGCGACTGGTATGAAAAATCCCGAAAAGGCAGATGCGTTTCCAGGGTCTCACGGTGGCTACGCCACTTCGGGTCCTGCTCGGTATCCACCCCGGCAACCTCCCAACGTTTAAATCCAATCAGTCTGGATTGAGGCATGTTGGTCAGTTCATAGAAACGCTCGGATACGTAAGAGAAGCGGAGCTGGTCATCCATCTCCCAGACCCAGTCACTGGCTGATTCCGTGACATCACGAAAAAGCTCCTGGTTGCGCCTGAAGACCTCGCCCGCCTCCAACAGAATCTGATTGTTGTAGCGGATAATGAAGTACAGGACCAAGGTAGTAATTAAGATAAAGAACCAACCCTTTAGCGCATACAACTGCAGCGCCGTACCTGGGTCATCAACCAGGAAGTCGATCAGATGATCCGAAAAAAACATCCACAGTGATGCAACCACGGCATAGAGAACGGTGATTCTCAACGGCGTCAGACGCTGGATTGGCCACTCCGGCTTTGATAGATGATCCATACAGCAGCTCCGGACGGCTTATGGCTTCTGCCCCATTCACTCAACCATGAACAAACAGGCAGAACAACCTACAGAAGAATGTTGGGCTCCTGGTTAGCAACGCATACAGATAAGGAACTGATCGGTATTACAGATCGTCACGCCGAAAATAGTATGGTCGATTGGAACCAAATGCCCGGTTACAAAGCAACACCCCAACAACTTTATCCAATCTCTATTGGACAAGTGTCCCAAGCCTATGCTTTAACCCGGAGTATAGATCCTGGAATGCCCTTTTCAACGTGCTGGACAGCGCATAAACACTACTTAAAACAGTGTAATTTAACCCTATACTGTTCAATTATCGTTGTTCTACTTTATTTGGATCATATCTAATGATTGGATAAAATAGCGCCACCAGAAGATGATATCCCCTTGCATGATCGACCGAAAACTCTCCGTTGCTCCCATGCTGGATTGGACAGACCGTTACTGCCGGTACTTTCTGCGCCTGATCAGCAAACACACACTACTCTATACCGAGATGGTGACAACCGGGGCCATTCTGCACGGTAAGAACCGCGCACGCTTTCTTGATTTCGACTCAAGTGAGCACCCCGTGGCCCTGCAGCTAGGTGGCAGCGAACCGAGCGATCTGGCCGCCTGCGCCAAGCTTGGTGAACAGTGGGGCTATGATGAGATCAACCTGAATGTCGGCTGCCCCTCGGATAAGGTGCAGTCCGGTAGTTTTGGCGCCTGCCTGATGGCAACTCCAGAATTGGTCGCCGATTGTGTTGCCGCAATGCGCGATGTGGTTGATATCGATGTCACCGTTAAACACCGGATTGGTATCGATAATCGGGACAGTTATGCCGAGCTTTGCGAATTTATCGGCACTATCTCTGAAGCGGGTGCCACTACGTTCATTGTTCACGCCCGCAAGGCTTGGCTGCAGGGTTTAAGCCCGAAAGAGAATCGCGAAATCCCACCCCTTTCATACGAGACCGTCTATCAGCTAAAGCGCGATTTTCCCACGCTGGAAATCATCATCAACGGCGGTATTACCCGTTTGGGCCAAGCCACAGATCAGCTACAGCATGTAGATGGGGTGATGATAGGGCGTGAGGCCTATAACAACCCCTGGGTGCTGGCAGAGGCCGATCAACTCATCTTCGATGCGCAGCCGACTACATTGAGTCGCCACGATATTGTTGCGCAGTTGCTCCCCTTCGTGGAGCAGGAACAGATGGCGGGCACCCCTATCAATAGAATAACGCGCCATATCCTGGGATTGTTCCAAGGACAGCCGGGGGCGCGTGCCTGGCGGCGGCATATCAGTGAGAACGCCCACCGCACAGGAGCAGACGCCAGGGTGCTTGAGGAGGCGGCAAGTCTGGTGCCTTGCCCCGTACCGGCCGCCTCACAGCTCGCTTGATCAGCCCAGTAGCGCCTGCACCGCTTGCAGTGAGAGTTCCCCCTGCTGATTGACCACCACGGCCCGTACTTCTTCTGCGTCTGTCAGTGGATCGGTATTGGCGAGCTGGCTCTTCAACACATCTATATTGGCCTCGGAGGGATCACCTCCCGCCTCCATCCGCGATTCGACGCGACGGTGCAGCTCCTCTTCGGACACTTGAAAATCGAGGATCACCAGAGGAGCATCAAGTTGTTCAGCCAGATCACTGAATAGCTGCCGCTGAGGCTGCTTCAGGAAGGTCGCATCAACAATAGCGATGAAACCTGAGGTGCTGATAGTGTTGGTCAGATGAATCAGATGGTCATAGGTTTTAGCTGTAAAGTCAGCCGTATAGATACCGTCGTTCAGCGCTGATTCCGATGCCTCTGACGACAACAGACCAGCCAGGCGTTTACGCTCTACATCAGAGCGAATGCGTACAGCCGGCAGCAGTTGAATCACCGAATCGGTGACGGTGCTTTTACCTGCCCCCGAAGGACCGAAGGTTAGTACGACGCCTTGAGCGGAGGCCTCTGTATAAGCTTCGGCACGACCGAGGTAACCAAAGAAAGCGTCATAGACCGCCCGCTTTTCGGCTTCATCCAAATCAGGCTGAGCAAGGCGTATGACCGAGATCTTGGCCCGCACCATGGCCCGGTACACTTGATAGAAACGGAGCAGCGGCAAGCCGTCGTAGTCGCCGCTCGACTCCATGTACTGATTGAGTACGCTGCTGCTCAATTCAGGCCGGCCGCGCTCATCCAGATCCATCAGCAGGAAGGCCAGTTCATTCATGGTATCGATCCAGCAGAGATCAGGATTGAACTCGATACCGTCAAAGATCACCACTTCACCATCGACCTGGGCAATGTTACCCATGTGCAGATCACCGTGGCACTCACGAATAAAACCATCGTTTTTGCGTTTTTCCAGCAGGGGATGAAGCCGCTGGTAGCAGTTCTCAGTCCAGGCCTCTAGCACCGCCATACGCTCCAGGGCCTCAGGATCATCCACCAACCCGCGGATCTGCTCGAAGTTCTGGCGCATGGGGAACACTGCTACTTCAGGCGTGCCGAACTCGCTCTCTTGGGGCGCCACTGCGATTTCACGATGAAAATCCGCCAGACGTTTTGCTATCGCATTTACGGTATCCGGCGTAAGCACACTCATCTGGTTGGAGAGCAAACCGTCCTGGGAGAAGCGCTTCATCTTCACCGCGTAATCAACAACTGCTCCTTCACCATTAATCCGCGGGGCATCAACCGCACCTGTGAGCGCAACCACATCCAAATAGATCTGGGGCGCCAGGCGCCCATTCAGCCGCAACTCCTCTTCACAACAGAATTTACGCCGTTCCAGGGTGGAGA
>JAKSCN010000335.1 GCA_022360595.1 Chromatiales bacterium | reverse complement strand
TATTTGGAACGACCAAACTGCACTCTTCTTGCCTTGATTGGTGCTTTTTCAGGCTCAACAGTGACAATCAAATTAGTGTCAACAGGCCCTAACTCTCTTCGGGAGTCGATCGACTTTCCAGTATCTCTTCTTACAGGTGGCTCGAAGTGTTCTCTGGTACGCTTGTCGCCTAATTTTCATTTGTCTGAAACTTTTTTGTCACCTCTCTCTTGTAGCTTCGGCTAGTTGTTTTGCAATGTGCATTATGAGCTGACCGACTAATCGGTTGGTTTGTGTAGGAACTCAATGTCGGGGAATACAATTGTGGAGATAAGAAAAATAGCGTTGTCGATTATGACCACTTTGTCGATGGCTGGTGTGCCGTTTGCAGGTGCTAATGCGAAAGGTTTTTTTGTGGGAGCCGGCATTGGTGTGACCAGTGCCGATGTAGATAGCGCTGTATTCGATAGTGCATTGGCTGACAGCGGGTTGGCCTCATCAACCACCGCTGATGATGGTGGGGCGGCGCTGCGCCTTACCTTGGGTTATGAGTTCAATCAACATCTGGCGGTAGAGGCGGGTTACGTCTCATTTGGTGATGTGGATATCAACTCGGTGGTGACGGCGCCCGTAACTGGTACGGTTAAGAGCAGTACGGAAGTTGATGGCTTTACCTTGGGCGTGCGTGCCGGTATGCCTGTTACCGAAAAGGTATTGCTGTTTGCTAAGGCGGGTGTATTTGTATGGGATGCCGAGTGGAAAACCACAGCGTCACTGAGTACGGGGGTAGGTTCGAGTAGCTTTGATGATGATGGTAGCGATTTTACCTATGGATTGGGCGCCGCAATGGCCATCAATAAAAACATGGATGTTCGTATCGATTGGGATCGCTATGACCTGGGTGGTGATGCTGATCTTAAGTACAACATCTACTCAATTGGTATGAACTATCGCTTCTAAGCCATGAGGCTTGAGCGCTGTTTGCATACCTACTCAATTTGAATGCTTATACGAGGCTATCCCATGTTTCAACGAATTTTTAGTAAGAAGCTTTTGGCTGCAGGTATTGCAGCATCCTTGAGCGGCGCGGCTGGCGCTGCGTCGAGTCTTGATGAATCCCTGATCAGTGCTGTGTCCCAAGCGTTGGGAGAGACCGAGGCGGTGTCCGCTCAGTATTTTACCTTTCTCAGTTCATTCAAGGTGTATAACAATCTGGCCGCCGATGAGGCGATGGACAGCGAGACGGTGGCCGAGATCGTGAGTGTTTCCAAAGATGGCAATACCCTGATCTATACCGATTCAGAGATGAAACGGATCGGCTTTGTCGACATCACCAATCCCACCCTGCCCAGTGGTCGAGGGTTCTTTAGCTTTGCCGGTGAACCTACCTCAGTCAGTGTGGCCGGCAATTATGCACTTGTGGGTGTCGATACTTCAGACAGCTTTACCGACCCCAGCGGATTCCTGGCGGTCATCGATATCAGCGATGCTGTAAATCCTCTGCTGGTACGAGCCATTGATCTGAAGGGTCAGCCCGATTCGGTCGATGTCAGTCCGGATGGTTATTATGCTGCCGTCGCAATAGAGAATGAGCGTGATGAGGAGGCTTGCGTTACGCCGGATGGCACTCAGCTCGCTCAGGCCTACGGTGAAGATAATGAAGACCTCTGTAACGACCTCGGCGGTGAAATGGGGGCGTTGCCCCAAGCGCCGGCCGGTAATCTGGCCGTGCTGAATCTGATGGGGGAACCTGCAGGCTGGACTCTCTCGTCGGTTGATCTGACCGGGCTGGCCGATGTGGCCGGAGGTGATCCTGAGCCGGAGTATGTCGATATCAACGTCGATAACCTGGCGGTGGTGTCGCTACAGGAGAATAACTATATGGTGGTGGTTGACCTGCCCTCGGCAATGGTTGTCAGTCACTTCTCCGCCGGCAGTGTCACTCTGGAGGGGGTCGATGATGATAAGAACAAACTGCTCGACCCGGTGATGACAATCGAGAATGTTGTGCGTGAGCCGGATGCGGTCGCCTGGGTGTACGATACCTGGATTGCGACGGCGAATGAGGGAGATTGGAATGGGGGCAGTCGCGGTTTCACCCTGTTCGATTGGATGGGTAATGTGGCGTACGATAGCGGCACCGCCATTGAAGATTTGGCGCGTGTGAGTGGTCACTATCCCGAGAAGCGCGCCGGTAAGAAGGGCACTGAGATCGAAGGCATCGCCTCCGGTTGTTTTGGGGACGATGAGTTGATCTTTGCCGGCGCTGAGCGCGGTAATTTTGTCGCGGTCTATCGGGCCGATTTAGATAATGCGCCCACCTACCTGCAGATACTTCCTACGGGGGTTGGACCGGAAGGTATTTTGCCGATTCCTCAACGTGACCTGCTGGTGGTTGCCTCGGAAAAAGATGACGCCGATGAGGGCTTTCGCTCGTTCATCAGCATCTATCAGTATGGTGCTGATGCGCCGGCCTATCCGCAGATTACATCAGACGCCAATATCGGCTGGGGGGCACTGTCAGGCTTGGCGGCTGATCCGGTCAATACCAATACCCTCTACACGGTGCATGACAGTTTCTATGAGCAGTCGCGCATCTATCAGGTCGATATTGCTGCCACTCCGGCCAATATCAATGATCAGATCGTTTTGATGAAGGATGGCGAGACAGTCAACTATGATCTGGAAGGGATCTTTGCACGTCCAGGAGGTGGGTTTTGGGCGGTCTCCGAAGGTAAGGTGAGGAAGACCAACAACTTGCTGCTTGATATCTCTGCCTCCGGTAAGGTCCAGAACGAGATCATGCTGCCGGAAGCGGTTCGCGCCAACCAGGTGAAGTACGGTTTTGAGGGGGTAACCGCTGTAGGCTCTGGTGGTAGTGAGAAGGTCTATGTGGCTGTCCAGCATGAGTGGGGTGATGACCCGGACGGTTATGTAAAGATCGGTGAATATACGCCGGTAACCGGCTCCTGGCAGTTTTTCTATTACCCGCTTGATGCAGCCGAGAAGGGCTGGGTTGGGCTATCGGAAATAGTGGCTGAGTCCGCTGATACCTTTCTGGTGTTGGAGCGCGATAACCAGCAGGGGCCCAATGCCGCTATTAAACGGGTTTACCGGATCAACCTCGCATCCGCTGTGACAAT
>JAKSCN010000606.1 GCA_022360595.1 Chromatiales bacterium | reverse complement strand
CGAGACCGTCGGGGTTGGGCAGTCGGAGACGGCGGTTGCTGATATGACTGACATGTTCCTGCTGCTGTTGCTGCCTGGTGGTGGTGATGACTTGCAGGGTATCAAGCGTGGCATTATGGAGCTGGCCGATCTGATTCTGGTCAATAAAGCTGATGGTGATCTGCAGGCGACGGCCAATCATTCGGCTGCTGACTATGTCCGCGCCTTACGACTATTGCATCCGCGTACGCGCAACTGGCAGGTGCCGGTAAAGACCTGTTCGGCGCTGCATGGCCGGGGTATTGACGAGGCTTGGCGTGTGATCGGGGAATACCGTGAAGCGCTGACAAGTAGTGGGGAGCTTCATACTCGCCGGGCAGAGCAAGCCAAGGCCTGGATGTGGGCAGAAACGGCGGAGAGTCTTATGAGCGCGTTGCGCGAAGATGGCGGTATTCAACAGCGCATTCCCCAATTGGAGAAGGCGGTGATGAGCGGACAGTTGCCACCAACCCTCGCAGCCGCAGAGCTGCTCAATACCTTTTTGTCCTCCAAATCAATTAACAACCTTGTCGATTAATACGTCTAACTGAATGGACGGGGATTGGTCTGGCAGGTATTTCATAGGAGCTTAGCTATGATTGGAAAACTGAATCACGTTGCTATTGTCGTCCCGGACCTGGAAGCGGGCACTGCCGTCTATCGTGACACATTGGGCGCCAAGGTTTCTGAGCCGGTAGAACTGCCCGAGCATGGTGTGACGACTGTATTTGTTGAGTTGCCCAACACCAAAATTGAACTGCTGCACCCGCTGGGAGAAGGCTCGCCCATTGCCAAGTTTTTGGAGAAAAATGCCAGTGGCGGGATTCACCATGTCTGCTACGAGGTGGAAGATATTGAAGCGGCTGCGGCTAAAATGAAGGAAGAGGGCGCCAGAGCCCTGGGCGATATCAAAATTGGCGCCCACAACAAACCAGTGTTGTTTCTGCACCCCAAAGACTTTTGCGGTACTTTGGTCGAACTGGAACAGGCTTGATGAACTCTAATTTACCCGTAGGTGGTTGATATGGATAGTGTGGATAAGCTGTTCAAAAACAATTTGGCGTGGGCCGATAAGATCAAGGAGGAAGACCCACACTTTTTCCAAAAGCTCTCAGAGCAGCAGACGCCGGAATATCTCTGGATCGGTTGCGCGGACAGCCGTGTGCCGCCCAATGAGATTGTCGATATGTTGCCGGGTGAGCTTTTTGTCCATCGTAATATAGCCAATCTGGTGGTGCATACGGATTTGAATTGCCTGTCGGTGATTCAGTACGCGGTCGATGTGCTGAAGGTGAAGCATATTATCGTCTGTGGTCACTATGGTTGCGGTGGGGTGGCTGCCGCCATGGGGAGCAAAAGTCATGGCCTGATCGATAATTGGCTGCGGCATATCAAAGACACCTATTATCGTTTTAGCGAGCGCCTTGAAACCTGCCAGGATGAAAAGGAGCGGGTGGATCTGCTGTGTGAATTAAATGTGGCGGAGCAGGTTGCCAATGTTTGCCATACCACTATCGTTCAGGATGCCTGGAAACGTGGCCAGGCGCTCAGTGTGCACGGCTTGATTTACAGTCTAAAGGATGGTGTGTTGCACGATCTGGATGTCACTTGTGAGGCCCCCGAGCAGTTGCCCGAGGCCTATCGGCAGGATTGAGGGAAGCACTACATGAGCGATCAGAATAAGCTCTTGGAGCAGACGCTTCATCAGGAGATTCCTCTTACCGAGCACATGGATGTGCGGGTGGAGAGCTTCGACGGCCAAGAGCTGATCGTTACCGCTGAGCTGCAGCCCAATATCAATATCCATGGTACCGCTTTTGGCGGCAGTCTCTACAGTATCTGCGCTATCACCTGCTGGAGTATGCTGCATCTGTTGCTGACTGAGCAGGGCAGTGATGCGCAGATGGTTTTAGGCAGGGCCGAGATCAAATATTTGAAGCCGATCCGTCAACAGATACGGGCGCGTTGTCGCCTCCCTGACGATGCCCAGCTTCACGCATTTCTGCAAAGGTTGTCTCACGGTGATAGGGCCGCGATTACTATGACGGCGGAGGTGCTTGATGGAGATGATGTGGCGGTTCTCTTTTCCGGCCGCTACTCCTCTTTTTAACTGCTACATAACGTGGTTGACCAGCAGTACGTAACCGAGTAGCGCCAGGATAATACCCGGGAAAAGAACGCTGCATGCACCGCTGATCATCTGCACTACCACCAGCCAGGTGGGCTGTTTTCGCCACGCTTTATTCGTCCGGTTCCGGAAATTGTGGTTAAACAGATAGTGCCAGCCGGCAAAAAAGTTGATATCGGGTTTGGTGAGTAGCATCTATTACCCCCAGGTCATTGTTGGCATTGTTACTGCACTCAGCTCCTTATTAGAAATAGCCTATTTTTGTGTCATCCTGGTGACGTTTTTGTTACGTGAAGTAAGTTTTTAGGGCCTGTTAAAAGGCCCTGGTCTCTTTTTTCTACGTTTTATGCACAATCGGCTTTTCTGCAATATACCGCCATCGAAGTACAATATTCTTGTCACTGAGGCGTCATAATAGCTCTATAGCATTCCCCGGGTTCTTTTCTAATCACTCATCGTCCTGGGGAGGTTGTAACGATGAAATTAAAATTGACCGCTCTGTCAGTAGCGGCCGCGATGGCGGGGTATATCAATGTGCATGCGGGTGACATCCAGTTCTCTAGTGCACCTATTCCAACTAATGATCTAGACAAGCGTAGTGTGTTGTCGTCTCAGTACGCTGTGGTTGATGGTGAACGGGTTGATGTTAAGTTCAACACCATTCTCCGTTCGGGAGATAAGCCGGATTATCCATTCTTCTCTCATATTGTTGGCGGTTCTTACGCTTCTGGTGAGCGTGGTACCTTTGGGAAAATCCTCGATATAGAGGGTATGCCAATTGTTGAAGAAGATGGTTCTGAGCGTATTTCCAACAGCAATGATTTCTCTTCTTTGATTGTGGGCAAGGATAAGCGTCTCTATATGGTTTCTCAGTTCGAGACCCGCCCCGCTGCAATGTATCTGACCGAGCTGAAGCAGGGAAAAAGTGGCGTTTTGACAGCTCTGAGAACCCGTCCTCTGGATTTCTCTCATGTAAATGGTGGCTGGGTACACTGTGCCGGTTCCGTAACACCCTGGGGTAATCATCTGGGTTCCGAGGAGTATCCACCGGATGGCAAGCAGTGGCGTGATGGCGAAGTGAGCGGCTATAACGCGGGTATGGTGCGTTATTTTCCTGAAGCCCGTGGTGCCAGTGATGATCAACTGCCAGAGCTTGCTCTGCAGCACATGAACCCATACGACTATGGTTTCAATATTGAAGTAACTGTTGGCAACTATAACAGCGCCGATGTCGTCAAGCATTATGCGATGGGGCGTGTCGCTATTGAGTTGGCATATGTTATGCCAAACGAAAAGACTGTCTATATCTCTGATGACGGCTCTTATGTTGGACTGTTCCGTTTTGAAGCGGACAACGCTGGAGACCTGAGTTCAGGTACTCTGTACGCAGCAAAATGGACGCAGACTTCGCCTTGGACCAATGATGAAGAGCGTATTTATCCTCTGAACGGTGGTGCAGGTGAGATTAGCTGGATTGAGTTAGGCCATGCTTCCAACAGCGAGATTCGTGCGCTGATCAACAGTGGTATTAAGTTCGCCGATATTTTCGAAGAAGATGTGCAGGGTTGTACCGATATCAAAAACCGTAATGCCAGCAAAGGTGAGTGCCTGAAAGTACGCCCAGGTATGGAGAAGGCTGCTGCGTTCTTGGAGACCAGTCGTTACGCCGGGATCGTTGGCGCTACCACCGAGTTCGAAAAAATGGAAGGTATCACCTTGGACCCGGATACCAACAGCATGTACCTGGCGCTCTCTCGTGTTCGCAAGGGCATGAGTGATGGTGAAGGTCATATCAGTGTTCCTTACAACTATTGTGGCACTGTTTATAAGCTGGACCTGGATGACAGCTATGTGGCTTACAACATGACAGGTGAAATTTCTGGTGTGCCTCGTCTGATCAAGCGTGGCGCCACGGAAGACAATCCGTATGCTGCCGATGGTCCATACGCCGCTAACGAGTGTGACCTGAATGCTATCTCTGAGCCTGATAACGTCAGTTTCATTCCTGGCTATAAAACGCTGATTATTGGTGAAGATACCGGGAAGCATCAGAACGATATGATCTGGTCTTACAATGTTGAATCGAAAGAGTTGACGCGTATTCAGACAACACCATACGGATCAGAAACCACCTCACCTTATGTCTATCCAGATATCAACGGTTTTGCCTATATGATGTCTGTGATTCAGCACCCCTTTGGTGAGTCGGATCAGTCTGCCCTGCAGGATGATCAAGAGGCACGTGGCTATACCGGTTATCTGGGACCATTCCCTGCGTTTACCAAGTAGTCATGTGATCGAGTGTTTCTGCTCGAATTGAACCAGTAATAGGCAAAGACCCGGCATTCGGGTCTTTGCTTTTATCCTTTATAGAGGTGGTGTTATGCGTTATCTGCTTTTTTTCGTGCCAACAGTGGCTTTTGGTGGTCTGGGGCTTTATCACAACGGCGCTGATCTTCTTCCCGTTTCGGAAAGGGATTCCGAAGAGATTAATGAAGTGTCAATAACGGATAGAAGTTTAGTTAACACTACTGCGTATATTCCTTCACAGTGCTATACCAATACTGTCGATGAAGAGGGTGGTGTGCATAATCCCTGCTTTAGTTGCCACACTAAATCTCAACGCCCGAACTTTTTGAATGATGATGACCT
>JAKSCN010000096.1 GCA_022360595.1 Chromatiales bacterium | reverse complement strand
TGAGGCGGCGCTTGACCTTGTCTTCGCCCCAGAAGACTAGCGCGTCGCTGTCGTCGCGGGTCTTTAAAAGGTTCTCGGCGTAGTTGACTTTAGAACCGGGAAACCACCGGGCGCCGGGCATCTGATCCAGATTGGAGACAGTGCTGGTACCCTTGTCGCCCACAACGCCGCTGAAATCCCACACCAGCGACCAGAAGCTCTCGATATCCTCCACCGACCACTGCCAGAGGGCTTCATAGCTGTTGAACTGCACCCCTTTGAGGGCTGAGGCGTCGGCCATGAAACGGTGCAGGCGGGTCGATTCGATCTGATCTTGCGTGGGGCTCCACATTGGCTGTGCATCGCCATTGTCTGGCGTGCAGGGGGCGGCGGTTGGGTATCTGTTCATTCTGCGTCCGGTTGTTGTTCTGGTGCGGCGAGCCGGAAGGCTTCCAGTTCGTTGCACGCTGCGTTGATGCGCTGGATGGTCGGGAAATCGTCCAGGGGACAGTTGAAGCGTTTCGCATTGTAGACCTGGGGAACGAGACAGCAGTCGGCCAGGGTGGGAGTGTCGCCGTGACAGAAGCGTCCTGTCTCCGGGCTGTTTGCCAGCAGCTTCTCCAGACCGATAAACCCATCGTTGATCCAGTGGCGATACCAGGCCAGTTTGCTGTCGCTGTCCTGCCCCAGCTCATTGACCAGATGATCCAGCACGCGCAGATTGTTGAGCGGATGGATCTCGCAGGCGATGGTCTGCGCCAGGGCGCGAACCCGGGCGCGGGCAGCCGCCTGGTCGGGCAGCAGGGCAGGGGTGGGACGGGTCTCTTCCAGGTACTCCAGAATGGCCAGTGACTGGATCAGATTCAGCCCGTCGTGCTCCAGTGTCGGGACCAAGGCGAGCGGATTCTTCGCCGTATAGTCGGGAAGATTCTGCTCCCCGCCATTGCGTAGCAGATGCACAGGAACGATCTCGTGTTCCAGCCCTTTGAGATTGAGTGCGATCCGCACCCGGTAGGCGGCAGAGCTGCGGAAATAGCTATAGAGTCGGAACATACCCGGATTCCCAACCATTACAATGGTGTTACTTCGTTCTCGATTGTACCAAAGATTGAATGGCCGTCTGCATCGGTCATTTCAATTCGCACCTTGTCGCCGTAGCTCATGAATGGTGTGACCGGTTTACCCTGTTCGATGGTCTCGTACATGCGCACTTCTGCGAGACAGCAGTAGCCGACGCCGCCGTTGTCGATGCTCGAGCCCCAGAGGTCGCCCTGTTTGTTGGAGACCGTGCCCGAACCGACAATAGAGCCCGCCTCCAGCTCACGGGTTTTGGCCACATGAGCGACCAGTTGGCCGAAGTCGAAGGTCATGTCGACGCCCGCTTCGGGGCGGCCAAACAGCTTGTCGTTCAGATAGACGGTTAGTGGACGGTGCACCTTGGCATCCTTCCAGCTATCACCCAGCTCATCGGGGGTGATGGCGACGGGGGAGAAGGCGCTGGCCGGTTTGGACTGGAAGAAGCCGAAGCCTTTGGCCAGTTCGGCGGGAATCAGACCACGTAGTGAGACGTCGTTGACCAGCATGATCAGGCGGATCTCCTGGGCGCACTGCTCGGGGGTAGCGCCCATGGGGATATCACCGGTGACAACTGTGACCTCGGCTTCGAAGTCGATACCGAAAGATTCAGAGGGGACAACCACCGGGTCTTTCGGCCCAATGAAGCTGTCGGAGCCGCCTTGATACATCAGCGGGTCGGTGTGGAACTCCGGTGGCAGTTCAGCGCCGCGTGCTTTACGTACCAGTTCAACGTGGTTGATGTAGGCCGAACCGTCAGCCCACTGGTAGGCGCGGGGCAGCGGTGAGTGGCACTTGGCCTGGTCGAATGTGACGGCGTTGTCGGCTTTGCCATCATTGAGGGTGCCGTAGACAGCTTGCAGTTTAGGTTCGCAGTCGGCCCAGTCGTCCAGGGCGGCCTGCAGGGTTGGGGCGATCTCCGGCACTTCAACACAGTGGCTGAGGTCGCGGCTGACCACCACCAGGGTACCGTCGCGGCGTTCTGATTTTAATGTTGCTAATTTCATAGTCCCAAATGTTCCTGTTCGGAATGGGGCTCGATTGAATTCCCCCACCCCAGCCCTCCCCCTGGGGGGGAGGGAGTTGGTTGTCTCTCAGTTTAAGGCACCGTGAATTTTACTGCAGGCCGT
>JAKSCN010000463.1 GCA_022360595.1 Chromatiales bacterium | reverse complement strand
GAAGGATCTTGCGCAGAATCCACATCTTCTGCAGATCATCCTGCTTCATCAACAGATCCTCACGACGGGTGCCGGAGCGGTTGCTGTTGATCGCGGGGAAGATTCGCTTCTCGGCCACACGACGATCCAGTTGCACCTCCATATTACCGGTACCCTTGAACTCTTCGTAGATCACATCGTCCATGCGCGAACCGGTATCAACCAGCGACGTTGCAATAATGGTCAAGGAGCCACCCTCTTCGACATTACGGGCAGCACCGAAGAAACGCTTTGGACGGTGCAGCGCATTAGCATCAACACCACCCGTCAATACTTTACCCGAGGAGGGGATCACGGTGTTGTAGGCGCGGGCCAGGCGAGTGATGGAATCGAGCAGAATCACCACGTCTTTCTTGTGTTCAACCAGACGTTTGGCCTTCTCGATCACCATCTCAGCCACTTGAACATGGCGCGCCGCGGGCTCATCAAAGGTGGAAGATATCACCTCGCCACGCACCGAGCGGGCCATCTCGGTCACCTCTTCCGGGCGCTCATCGATCAGCAGAACGATCAGATAGCACTCGGGATGATTGTAGGCGATCGACTGCGCGATATTCTGCATCAGCATCGTTTTGCCCGCTTTTGGCGGCGAGACGATCAGGCCACGCTGGCCTTTACCGATCGGCGCGCACAGTTCAATCGTGCGGGCAGTAATATCCTCGGTGCTGCCATTCCCCTGTTCCAAATTGAACTTCTCATTGGCAAACAGCGGCGTGAAGTTCTCGAACAGAATCTTGTTCTTGGCGTTCTCCGGTTTGTCGTAGTTGATCTCGTTGACCTTCAACAGCGCAAAGTAACGCTCGCTGTCTTTCGGCGGGCGGATCTTACCGGAGATGGTATCACCGGTGCGAAGATTGAATCGGCGGATCTGGCTGGGCGAGACGTAGATATCATCAGGTCCGGCCAGATAAGAGCTGTCTGCGGAGCGCAAAAAGCCGAAGCCGTCTTGCAGAATCTCCAGCACTCCGTCGCCGTAGATATCTTCGCCTTTCTTGGCATGTGCTTTGAGGATGGCGAAAATAAGGTCCTGCTTGCGGGACCGCGCCATACCTTCAATGTTCATGGATTCTGCTAATTGAACCAGTTCAGCAACTGGCATCTTCTTCAGTTCGGTGAGATTCATGATGTTTTTTGTTTCGATGTGAATAGAGGAAAACAGACGTGGGACGTCCGTTAGAGTGGTCTATCGTGAGTTATAAGGAAATATTCTCTAAGGAATGGTTTGAAAACTAAGCGCGCTCGGCGAGCCCACAAATGGGAATTGTAGCATCGTCAGCGAGCGCGTCTAGTATTTTGTGCTCAAATCGAGTTACAGGTTGCTATCGATGAAAGCGGTTAACTGTGACTTGGATACTGCACCAACCTTGGTCGCCTCAACCTCACCATCCTTGAACAGCATCAGTGTAGGGATGCCGCGAATACCGTAACGCGGTGGCGTATTGGGGTTATCGTCGATATTCAGTTTGGCGATCTTAACCTTACCGTCGTATTCACCGGCGATCTCATCCAGTACTGGGGCAATCATTTTGCAAGGACCACACCACTCAGCCCAGTAGTCAACCAATACAGGCACGCCAGACTGTAAAACATCGTTTTCAAAAGAGTCATCGGTCACATGAACAATCTGTTCACTCACTAGATTTTCTCCAATTAGTTTTCAAGTGTTGGGAGTAACGTCAGGTTGCGCGGAGCCGCACAACGCTCCTTCTGCTTGTTGTTTCACCGCAGGACTTTACCGCCCCACTGAATCCAAAACTGTATTTGATCCCAATATTTTATCTATTTCAAGCCCTTCAATTACGGTATGCTACCCAGCCATGACAGATAAACATTTGACCGATATTCGGTTCGACAGCCTCAAGCTCCACGAAAAACTACTGCAGGGTATTGAAAAAACAGGATTTTCAACTTGCACACCCATTCAAGCCGAAACGCTCCCGCTAGCCTTGGACGGCAAAGATGTGGCCGGGCAGGCCCAAACCGGCACCGGTAAAACCGCTGCATTTCTGCTCGCCACTTTTCAAAAGCTGCTAACCAGTGAACCGGATGAGCAGCGCAAGCCCAATCAGCCAAGGGCCCTGATTCTGGCCCCAACCCGTGAATTAGCGATCCAGATCCACAAAGATGCGGAGGCCCTGGGAGAATTTTCCGGGCAGCGCCTGGGCCTGGTCTACGGCGGCACAGGCTACGACAAGCAGCGCAAGCAGCTTGAAGCTGGGGTGGATATCCTGATCGGCACCCCTGGGCGCCTGATCGACTACTTCAAGCAGAAAATTTTTGACCTGCGGGCCATAGAAGCGATCGTACTGGATGAGGCCGACCGCATGTTCGACCTCGGCTTTATAAAGGATATCCGCTTCCTCCTGCGCCGCTGCCCACCGCCCACCAAACGCCTGGGGCTACTGTTCTCGGCCACCCTTTCCTATAGGGTCACCGAACTCGCCTATGAGCACATGAACAACCCGCAGACTGTCGAGGTGGAGCCCGACAAGGTCACTGCGGACAAGGTACAGCAGCGCTGCTACATGACCGCCAACGAAGAAAAAGTCCCGCTGCTGATCGGCCTGATCCGAAAGCTGGAGCCGCCGCGCAGCATTGTTTTTGTCAATACCAAGCGCACTGCCGACGATATCTGGGGCTATCTGGAGGGTAACGGCCTGAAAGCCGCGATTCTCTCCGGTGACGTACCCCAGCGCAAACGCATGAAACTGCTGCTGCAGTTCCAATCGGGTGAACTGCCGATTCTGGTGGCCACCGACGTAGCGGCCCGTGGCCTGCATATCCCCGATGTCTCTCACGTCTTCAACTATGACCTGCCGGAGGATGCCGAGGACTACGTTCACCGCATCGGCCGTACTGCCCGCGCCGGCGCCAGCGGTGAGGCGATCAGCTTCGCCTGCGAGACCTACGCCTTCTCACTGCCGGACATCGAAGAGTACATCGGCCACCGCCTACCCATGGATTCGGTCCAGGATGACATGCTGGCGGAGATTGATCCCGCCAGTAAAAAGCGTCCCGAGAGGCGCAAAACACGGGACAACCGGGCAAAGAATGGCAGTAACGGCAACAAACGCCGGCGCCCACACCGCAAGCCCAGTGGTGATAAACCATCCGACAGCTCAACAGCAGAACAGAGCGAGGCAAAACCCACCGCCGAAGGTGAAGAGGCCCCGAAAAAGCGCAAACGCCGGCGGCGTAGAAAACCCAAACCGGACACACAGACTCAGGCAGAATCCCAGACCACCAGTGAAGGCTGATTGTCCGTATGTCCGACAATAAGTGCGACCGTTGCACCAATTCGATCTGCTGTACCTACACCACGGAAGCCCTGGGGGTCGCCCCCCGCTCCAAGGCGGACTTTCATCATCTGTTGTGGCAGATCTCTCACGTGGGGGTTGAGCTTTATAAAGATGAAAGTGGCTGGTACCTGATGTTCCAGGGAAAATGCGAACACTTGGCAACCGATGGCCGCTGCGGTATCTACGAGACCCGCCCCGCCATCTGCCGGGAGTACACCAACGACTGGTGTGAGCTTGACCAGCCGGCCGAAGAGGGTTTTGAGCTCTACTTTCACAACTACCAAGAGCTGCTCACCTACTGCAAAAAACGCTTCAAGCGTTGGGATGGCTAATAGGCCAATGAAATAGGAATTTTGTGCATGGAAGCACGGTATCACCCCCCCTCAATTTATTGGCTCGCACTCCAGATCTTTAGCTTTGCCTATCCAAGCTGGGCATCACCGCCCGTGCAACTGGCCGGCATTTATCAGGACAGTATTGATGTTCACAGCTACTGGGTAAGCGAGAAGCTCGATGGCGTACGCGCCTATTGGGACGGCAAACAGCTTCTCTCCCGCCAGGGCAACCCCTTCCCTGCACCTGGCTGGTTCACAGCACCGCTCCCCCAGCGTCCTCTGGATGGTGAGCTATGGATTGCCCGAGGGCAATTCGAGGTAGTTTCCGGGATTGTCAGAACTCAACAACCCGCTGATACCGATTGGCAAAAAGTTCGCTATATGGTGTTTGATCTCCCAGCAAGCCCACAGCCCTTCACTCAGCGCCTGGCCCAACTGCGTAGGTTGATTCCCAACCTGAACACCCCATGGATCAGATTGGTGAAGCAGTTTCAGGTAGACACTCAGAAGACACTGATGGCCGAACTGAACCGGATAGTTGCCGCGGGCGGTGAGGGTTTAATGCTACATCACGGTGACGCCTACTACCGCTCGGGACGGAGTAACCACTTACTCAAACTGAAACCACACCAAGACGCGGAAGCCAAGGTAATCGCCCATCTGCCAGGTAGAGGTAAATTTGAGGGAATGCTTGGATCGCTGCTGGTCGAAACAGATGAGGGCATCCGCTTCCGGGTGGGCACCGGCTTTAGCGATGAACAGAGACGCAAGCCGCCTCCCATTGGCGCCACCATCACCTACCGCTACCATGGTCACACTAAAAATGGTATCCCACGTTTTGCCAGTTTTCTGCGCATCAGAGAAAACATCTAGGGGTGGTGTGTAGCAGGTCTACATGATCGATGGATAACGCCATTCCATTTGGCAGTGATAATCAATTATTGGTATTAACAGGCCCTAGGCAGGCGTAATCTCTGAAAAGTCTTGTATGGCTGGAAACTCACCCACCTCACGCACACCGGATTGACTATCCGGCCTGAGTATTGCCAATAGCCACTGAATACCGTAATCCCGCGCTGAGGCCAGCACTGCAGGACTGTCATCGACAAACAGGGTGCGCTCAGGATCAAACGGCTCAACCTGCTGTAACCTTGTCCAGAACTGGCGCTCCTCTTTCGGCATATTCAGGTCATGGGAACAGATTACCGCATCAAAATAGCCCTGCAGTTGGGTGCGCTCCATCTTTAAACGCAGCGATTTCTGATGAGCATTGGTGACCAACACCAAGCGCTTCTGTAATCGCCGCATCGCCTGGAGGAAATCGACAACATGCGGATGCACGGCGATCAGATGATCCACCTCCTCTTTCAGCAACACAATATCCAGCTCCAGGGCCTGGCTCCAATGATCGACACAATACCAGTTGAGCGTCCCTTCGATACTTTTGTAGTGCTGATAGAGATGCTCCTTGGCCTCATCCAGAGAGATTCCGTGGGTTTCAGCGTAACGTTGCGGTACATGCTGCAACCAGAAATGGTTGTCAAAATGGAGATCCAGCAGAGTACCATCCATATCTAAAAACACCGAATCGATCTGAGTCCACCTAACCATAAAAATAGTTCACCTTCTCTCTGCCCAATATTGCCACTTTACAGGTAAAATCCCTTTCAAGAAAAGCAACCGCCCGAAACCAGCCACATGCCAGACAAACCGATCACCCATAAGCGGACACCCATTGCCAACACGGGCATTTTCAACATCGAACAGATGGACCTGGAATTCAGCAATGGCGCCACCCGACAATATCAACGTATTGTTGGTTCAGACCAAGGCGCTGTATTGGTGGTTCCCATGCTTGACGATGATACTGTGCTTCTGATCAGAGAATATGCCGCCGGCATGGATCGCTACGAACTCTGCTTTCCGAAGGGGCATATTGAGAACGGCGAGGATCGCCTGGCCGCCGCCAATCGAGAGATCCAGGAAGAGGTGGGCTACGCCGCCCGCCAACTGGAGCATATCGATTCAGTTACCGTCGCCCCAGGCTACCTCTACCACACCACCCATATTGTGCTGGCCCGCAATCTCTACCCCCAACGCCTGACCGGGGATGAACCGGAAGAGCTGGAAGTGGTACCCTGGAAGATCAGTGACTTCAACGCACTGATGCAGCGCGATGACTTTACCGAAGCACGCTCAATGGTCGCGCTCTATATCATCCGTGACAAACTACTCAACCGATAAAAGGACAACCTAAAAAATATGGACAATTCACCCATAGCAATCGAAAAATTGATTGAGGTCGCCCAGCAGGCCGGTGCAGCCATACTGGAGATCTACAACAGCGACGACTTCTCGGTCGAGGAGAAGAGCGACAACTCACCGCTCACTGCCGCCGATCTGGCCTCACACAACATCATCACCCAGGCGCTGGCAACGCTTACACCGGACATTCCCGTGCTCTCCGAAGAGTCGGCCAACATCCCCTTCGAAACCCGCCAGAGCTGGACCCGGTACTGGCTGATCGACCCTCTGGATGGCACCAAGGAGTTCATCAAGCGCAATGGCGAATTCACCGTTAATATCGCCCTGGTCGAAGCACATCAGGCAACAATCGGCGTGGTCTATGTACCGGTGACCGGCCTTACCTTCTACGGCATCAAAGGGGATGGCGCCTATACCATGAAAGACAACTCACCAGCCACGCCAATCCAGGTCAACAGAAACCGCCGCACACCACTGCAGGTGGCGGGCAGTCGCTCCCACGCGGGCGACTCACTGAAACAGTTTCTGGATAATGTGGGGGAACATGAGATTGTCAGCATGGGCAGCTCACTGAAATGCTGCCTGGTCGCCGACGGCACCTGCGATCTCTATCCACGCCTCGGCCCCACCTCTGAGTGGGATACCGCCGCAGCGCAGGCCGTCGTCGAAGCAGCCGGCGGCCAGATCACCCTGACGAATATGACCCCACTGCGCTACAACACCAAAGAGTCACTGCTCAACCCCCACTTTTTTGTGTTTGGCGACAGCAGTATCAACTGGTCTGAGTATTTGGGCGAGGAAACCGGTTGAGCTTGAGACGCCTCAATCGCCATCTGATCTCGGTGCTGGCGTTGCTGGCACCAATCACCCTCTTTGCTGATTCCCCTTATCTGTTTGACGACACACCGTTAAGTGAACCCTTAGGCCACCCCGAGTGGTTCAAAGAGAGCTTTCTCGACCTACCGGAGGATCTACAGCAGGCAGTGGAGTCGGGCAAACGCGGCATCATCGTCTATTTCGGTCAACAACGCTGTCCCTACTGTGAAAAATTCCTCAACGTCAATTTTGGCGCCAGTGACATCCGCAGTTACACCGAAAAACATTTTGACGTGATTGCCGTCGATATCTGGGGTGTACAGGAGCTGACGGATATTACTGGTGAAATCCTCACCGAACGCCAATATTCGGTACGCAAAAAAACCAACTTCACCCCTTCGTTGATCTTTATCGATGCCGACGGCAATGAAGCGCTACAACTGCGTGGCTACTACCCACCCTACAAATTTCGCGCAGCCCTGGAATATGTGGCTGACGGTCACTACCGTAATGAGCGCTTCAGCGACTACTTACGCCGTGCCGACGGCAGTCTCACTTTTGAACCGGATGAGCTGAATGAGCAGCCATTCTTCGACCAACCACCCTACGCACTGCAGCGCAATCACTTTCCTGCCGCACACCCCCTCGCCGTCTTCTTTGAACAAGGGAACTGCCATGCCTGCGACGTCCTCCACGCCCAGCCACTGCAAGAGGACGAGATAAGTGATCTATTCGAAAGCTTTCAGACAATCCAACTGGATATCAATACCAATACTCCCGTCTTGACACCCACTGGCGAAAAGCTGACCGCCAGACAGTGGGCCAACAAGCTGGAGATCTTCTACACGCCATCAATCATCTTTTTTGACCCCGAGGGTAATGAGATCATCCGAGCCGATTCGGTAGTGCAGTTCTACCGGCTACGCAATATCCTCAACTACGTGCTTAGTGGCGGCTACCAGAGCCACCCCAATTATCAGCTCTGGCGTTCCGAACAGAGTCACGCTTACTCCAACTGACAACCCTCTTTACTGCATGACTGGTCAAGGACAGTTATCGTAATGAAAGTCTTCCAACTCCTCCCGTTGGCGCCGTAACTTATTGCCTTGGGAAGCCTTATAGCCCGCACGCAATTTTGATTGAATGCGCTCCAAACGTTTCTCAACCCTTGCGCACTTCTGCTCCAGCTTCTTGCGCTGCTTCCACCCCTTGAAGCTCTGCTTACGCTTCTTCTTTTTAATGGGTTTTGCCAGAATTTTTTTCGCATTCTCTACCGGTAACCAAGCACTCGACTGCACTTCGACATTCACCTGCTCGCTGGAGCCACTAAGACAAGGGGACTGCTGATAAAGCACCCGGCCACGATCATCGCGACAGCGATAGACCGTTTCACCCGCTAACAACGGCATTGAAAAAAGCGTGAGACAGAGCCCAAATTTGAGAGTTACCATAAACCTTCCTGGTTTGGCGCTTACCAACATAGAGAATCCCTCCTCAAAAACAACCATACTGACTAACATTGGCAACACGTAGTAAAAAAGAGATCAAGCCTAAACAACAACAACCGATAATTTAACTATGCGGAAAAAGGCTTATCCTATTGATCAACCACGGGACCCACAGGAGGAGATCCACCTCCTGAGGCAGCGCTTGCTTGCGCTGTCGGAAGAGGCGCACAAAAATGAAGCTGTATTGAAACGTTTCCACGAGCGTGAGCTATCCCTGCTAACCTGCGATAGTCTTCCATTACTGTTGAACTATATGACCGAAGGTATGAAAAAATCCTTCGACCTCCCCTATATTACACTGATTCTGTTGGATGAGTCTCACGAGCTGCGCCACCTTCTCCTGCACACCAACACCCACCCCGAAGATTTACCGGAAATACGCTTTCTTGATAGTTGCCACGAGTTCGACCCTGCCGTGCGTTACCTCTCGAAACCTCGTTTGGGTATCTATGTCCAGCAGAACCACGAGACGCTGCTTTCAACCAAGGCCACCGATATCGGCAGCGTCGCCCTGCTTCCCATGCTGCGTAATGGCCAGTTGGTCGGTTGTCTCAACATGGGCAGCCGTGACCCCTATCGTTTCACCCGACACCATGCCAGCGACTTTCTCAACCGTTTGGCAACCATAGGCGCTATCTGTCTGGAGAACGTGGCCAACCGTGAGCACCTGGTGATCAGTGGTCTTACCGACGCCCTTACCGGACTGCACAATCGCCGTTATCTGGAACGTCGCCTAAGCGAAGAGATATCCCGCGCCCAGCGTTATCAACACCCGCTGAGCTGCCTGTTCATAGACGCCGATCACTTCAAGCAAGTCAACGACAACCACGGGCATCACGCTGGAGACATGGTGCTGCGAGAACTGGCCCTGCGCATCAGCGAGTGCCTGCGCGCTTCAGATATCGCTATCCGTTATGGTGGTGAAGAGTTCACGCTGGTACTACCCCAAACCTCCCTGCAAGAGGCCTCGCAACTAGCCGAGCGTATCCGCAAATCGGTTAGCCGGCAGGCTATCCCTCTGCGTAATGACCAAGAACTGGCGATTACCGTCTCTATTGGTGTCAGCACGCTTACCTTACATCCAGAAGAGTCTGCCGAGGAGAGCGGCGAACGCCTACTCAACAGCGCCGATAAAGCCCTCTACGACGCCAAAAATAGCGGCCGAAACAGGGTCGTTGTAGCCACCTCCTCCAAATAACCATTCCCAATTCGCAAACAAAAGTCAACTTAGCTCAACTTTTTAATTATTCAGTAAAGAATATCGTTGTAATTTACTGAATTCATGTTAATTTTATTAGAGGCTGTTAACACTAATTTAATCGTCACTGTTGAGCCTAAAAAAGCACCAATCAAGGCACGAGGAACGTGGTTTGGTTGCTCCAAATAAGCGACGAGTAACGCTGAGTGGTGCTTTTTTAGGCTCAACCCGCAGGGCCATTGGCAGTGATGATCAAATTAGTGTTAACAGGCCCTAGTGTCTACTGGAGAGTACCATCATGCGAAAAATCTACGAAGAGAGCCTCTGCTCTGGCTGCACCCACTTGGTGCTAAAAGGTGTTGCCTGCGACTGGCGTCCTGGGGAATGCCCTTATCTGAAAGCAGAAAAACAGGCGGCCAATAAACTGGCGAGCAACAAAGCAATCCACATCTCAACACTGGCGGTCAGCGAGGAGTTCGATGCTATACGTAGCATAAATTAGTGTTAACAGGCCTTAAGCTCAACTGACTCTGGATGTAAACAAGCACCATCACCGGCTTTATATGCAATAGCCGGATGGGTTATTACACTCTGAATTTGATCGCTCTTCTCCACGATCAGATACTGTACCGCGCCGGCAGCATAGTTCAGGATTTAATCTCCCCAAGAAGACGATCACAGCCCGCAATAATTATTGTGCGAAGCCACATGAACGTGTTTAAAATAATCGAAAATAAAAATCATACTCTTCCGAGCTAGAAGGAGCCCAATGCGCCTGCCAGTCCTCATCTTTCTATTGTTATGCCTGACTAGCGCGCATAGCGCTGATCCAATTGGAAGCGTAAAAACCTACCAACCCGAAGCAGTCATCATACACGCAGGCCAAGAGATAGAAGCTGCCGTTGGCACCCCTATACACACAGGTGATCAGGTTATCACCCACACACAAGGCTCCGTCGGCATCATCTTTATCGATGGCGCTGTTCTCACTCTCGGCCCGGAGACTCGCTTTACCATTGATGAGTTCATTTTCAATCCAGCCGAGAAAGAGGTCTCTTTCATTGGCAACATCATCAAGGGGACTATCAGCTTTCTCTCCGGTGCTATTGGACGCATATCACCAGAGTCAGTCAAGATAAAAACCCCCACTGCCACTCTGGGGCTACGCGGTACAAAAATTCTGGTCGAGGTGAAATAGCGGTGACGCACATGAAGTTCCTCGGCACTATACTCAGTGCCTGTTTTCTTGCCGCCTGCTCATCCACTAAAGTGGTGCTGGTTCGAGACGCAAACGGTACGGTGGGCCAAGTGTCGGTAACCACCAGCAGCGGACAACAACTATTGAACCAAGCCGGTGAAAGCACCAAAGTAACTTACGCTCAAAAAACACCCACTACACCGGTCGTCCTGAACAAAGCGCAAATAGACGCGCGATTCAGCGCCCTGCTGGCGAATGAACCCAAACCGCCCATCCGATATATCCTCTACTTCAAGTTTGATTCGGTAACATTACAACCGCGCTCAGCCAAACGGCTCTCCTCAATCCTAAAGAATATCGCCGCACGGCAATCTTGTGATATCAGTATCATAGGCCATGCCAATCGCAGCGGTGACGGCAACTACAATGAACAGCTTTCACTACGCCGTGCAACAAACATCAAGGCGAAGCTGGTGCGATCCGGCATCAAAGCCGCATGCATGGATATCGCCTATTACGGTGAGAACGACCCACAGATAGCGACACCAGACGGACAGATCGAACCCAAAAACCGCCGCGTAGAGGTACAGATTCGCTAGCCATGAAAAGAGTGGCAAGAAAATTAAAGCCCCGTCCTCGCGCCTACACCGCCGAGCTTGGTAATAAGCAGCAACCAAGGATCCGCGAGCGCCTGCAAGTCATCGCCATCGGATGCACCATCTCTCTGGCCATCTTTTTACTTCTACTCACTTCACCCAGAACGCTGGAGAGACTGTCAAGCAGCTTCTACGACAACCAATTAACGCTCGTCGACCAGAAGCCGGTCGTCGCCAATACCCTGACCATCATTGATATCGATGAAACCAGCCTAAAACAGATCGGCCAATGGCCCTGGTCACGCAACCGCATTGCGGAGCTACTTGAGAAGATCAACCAACATTCCCCCGCCGCAGTCGGTATCGACGCACTCTTTACCGAACCGGACCACACCTCACCTGTCGAAGTGCAGCGCCAGCTCCTCCAACAGTTTGGCTCCACCATCTCACTTGATGCAATTCCGGCAGACCAACGCGATTACGACGCCACTTTAAGCAGGGTACTGGCTAGCGGCCCCTTTATCCTCAGCTATTTCTTTGACTTTAACGGCAACACGACAGATGAGTGCCTACCCCGCGCCGTCAATATGGCGTTGCTCACCAGCGCCGAGCAGACTCAAGCCAAGCAGGCTCTGCACCAACCTTCCGGGCTGCTCTGTAACATCGATACCCTCTCGGCATCGGCACCAGCCGCTGGCTTCATCAATGGACGCCCGGACAATGACGGTATCTATCGCCGTACTCCATTGGTAATCACCTATCAAGATCGACTCTATCCCAGCTTTGCGCTACAGACATTGAGCACTGCTCTCGGTGCCGAACAGCTACTGCTCAAATCAGAGAGTGATGGATTTAGCCTAAAATTGGCAAACAACACCATTCCCCTGGATAGGGCGGGCAATTTACTACTGCACTTCACCGACACTGAAACCACCTACCAACACGTATCGGCCAGTACCCTGCTGAATGATTCTATCGACCCCGCATTGATCAAAGACCGAATCATTTTGATTGGCGTATCAGCCACCGGACTACAGGACTATCGACCAACCCCGCTCAACCCGCTTTCGACAGGCATAGAGTTTCACGCCACTATCGTCGACAACATTTTGCAAGGTAAATTTCTGGCATACCCCAGCAGCGCCCATTTTGCCGAGCTAAGCTCAGTGCTCTTGGCGGGAGGACTCTTTTCGGTACTCATGGCCTGGTCCGGCCCCATCGCCATCATGCTATCCGCCCTGCTCAGCATGTTTCTGCTGTGTACCAACTCCTACATTCTGTTCCACCAAATGGACACGGTCATCTCCCCCTTTCCGGCCATTGTGACCATCTGCATTATCGTGATCATCACCGCCCTGTTTAAGTATTGGCAGGAACAGCACCGCAGCAGGCATATCACCCAGCAGATTCTGCTCAGCCAGGAGGCCACCATCGAGGGTTTCGGCGCCATGGCTGAATACCGCGATCCAGAGACGGGTGGCCATATAAAGCGCACTCAGAATTACGTCAAAGTGCTCGCCCAGGCACTGAAAAACCACCCCCGCTTCCATTCG
>JAKSCN010000099.1 GCA_022360595.1 Chromatiales bacterium | reverse complement strand
TTACTCATGTAACAGGTGTAGTAGTGTTTGTTGGCTTCGATCAGGGTGACTTCCACGGAGGGATCAGCCATACGGATGTATTTGGCCGCTGTAGCACCACCGGTGCCGCCCCCGACAACGACTACTTTTTTGGTGGCGCCCATTGCGATGTAAGGCACGCCAACCATACCGGCAGCGGTTGCCGCACCGGCCGTTTGAATAAATCCTCTACGAGTGATTTTCATTGTGACTTGCCTCCTTCTTATTGCTGGCTGGCGTAGTAGTTGAGCAGAGCTTTAACGCCTTCGCTGCCTTTTTTCTCAAGCAGTTTGCGCATTTGCTTCTTCATTTTCTTTGGTGCTTCACGGTCACCAGCCTTGAAGTTGGCAAGCTGCCAATTCACGTAAGGTGTCCATTGGCCAGCCAGTACGCCAGCGTCATCTTCAGCGGACTGACCGCCTTCGGCGTGGCATTTTTCACAGTACTTGTCGTGGAGTTTCGCGCCCTTTTTGGCGAGCTTCTTGTCGAAGTCCTGCTTGGCTTTGGTGAAAGGCTTGGTGCGGTAGAAGTCTGCCATTAGTGCAAATTCTTCTTCGGTGTAGCCTTTGGCGATGCGTCCCATGATGGTGGATGGAATTTCACCGCTTGCGAAGCCCTGCATGGTTTCGATGAAGTAATCTTTTGAGAGTCCGGCGATAGTGGGTGATGCTGGGCCTTGGCTGGCACCGTCGGTGCCGTGGCAGCCTGCGCAGGTGTTGGCAAGCATGCTGGCGCTGGCTCCGGTCATCACTTTTGGGGCGTCTGCTGCGATAGCAGCGGTAGCACTAAGCGCTAGCCCTGCCACCACTACAGCCTTTGTTAAGGTTTTAAACGCCATGATACCTCCTTTGGTTTTCAGGCTTTGCGTTTTGAAGCTGTGTTGCTTCTTGGTAATGCTTATGAGTGCCTGTAAGTGCAGGTCGCTCAAGCATCTGTATACCCCTCATTGTCAGAAAATGAAAGGTATTGAATTTTTATTGTTTTATCTGTGGTTATTAGTTATCACCGCCACTCAGTAGGGCGATAACCCTTTTATTCCGTTTCTTTTTAGCAATATCCAGGGCTGTGCGTCCATCACTGTCTTTCGCTGTTATATCAGCGCCGTGATTCAGCAGGAGTTTTACCAAGTCTTCGGAGCGTACAGAGGCAGCTTCCATGAGCGCTGTGACACCGTCATTATCCGCTTTGTTGATTTCAGCGCCCTTGAATATCAGGCGTTCAGCAGTGTTGTAGTGGTCTTGGCCAACGGCCCAGATCAGAGCGGTGGCGCCGTCATTATCAACACCGTCAACATCGGCGCCATTTTCAATTAAGACATTGACGACATCGGCATTGCCTTTGTCCGCTGCGATTATCAGGGCGGTAGCGCCGTGGTCGTCTCTCATGTTGATGTCAGCGCCGTTTTTGATCAGCAGTTCAGCCGTGGGGGCGTGACCTTTTTCCGCGGTGTGCATCAGTGCGGTGCGCAGCTCTTTGTCCTGACCATTTGGGTCGGACCCCTTATAGAGGAGCTGATCGACCATGTCGGTCAGGCCGTAGCGTGAGGCGATGGCCAGGGCATCCCAGCCGGCGCGGGTTTTGGCGTTCAGGTCAGCGCCGCGTTCGAGCAGTAGTGCGGTCAGTGCACTATGGCCGTTTTCGGCGGCCCAGGTGAGTGCGGTGCAGCCCGCTACGCCGGTGGCGTTAACATCGGCACCGCGCGCCAGCAGTAGGGCGGTGGCTTCCATGTTGTCGTTTTGGATCGCCATCATCAGTGCGGTAACGCCGAACTTGTTGGGGCTGTTGACATCAACACCCGTGTCCAACATCTGCATTATGGTTTCGATGTCGCCCAAGCTTGCCGCTATGCGAAAATCCTTCTCTTGTTGGCTATCACCCGCATAGGCGGAGAAAGATAACGAAGAGGCCAGTAACAGTGCGATTGTTTTTTTGTGCATCATTTACTGAAGTATCTCTAAATTTATCAAATAGTAACGCCTTGATAATCAGGCATTGCCATCCTCGGCTTCTTCCTCTTCTTCTTCTGGCTCGTCCGGCAGTTCGTGTGCAATCCCTTTGTGGCAGTCGATACAGGTCTGACCCTTATCGATCGCCTTGGAGTGGCGTTTACGTGCGCTACGACCTTGTTCACCGAGGTCCATCTGTTCGAATGCGTGACAGGTGCGGCATTCACGGGAGTCGGTGGCTTTCATCTTTTCCCAGACGCGATTGGCCATGTCCCAGCGGTGTTGTTCATATTTTTCTCTGGTGTCGATGGTGCCGATCATTTCGTGCCACACATCTTTAGCCGCTATCACTTTGGCAACCATCTTGGGTACAAACTCTTTGGGCACATGGCAGTCAGAGCAGGTCGCCCGCACCCCGGAAGGGCTGGTGTAGTGGATAGTCTCTTTATACTCTTCCAGGTTGATCTTCATGGAGTGGCATGATGTGCAGAACTCCATCTCGTTTGTTGCGGATAGGCCGATGTTGAACAGGCCTGCAGCGATCATTCCGGCGGCGAATATAGCTATAAAGACGAAAATGTACTTTTTTCGAGAAGTACTGTTGTTAGAGGAACCGCTTGTCATTCTCCCATCCTCATCATTTCTTGCTGAAATAGCGATAGCCGAAGTGTTTGGCGGCCCCCTGAGCGGACAGTTGAAGGGTGTTGATGTGCTCCCCCCCCAATGCTCAGCTGCTGCCCTGTATTCTAAGGCGTTAGCTGCTATTACAGCTTTATATTACTTTTAATTATGCGCCCGATGTTAAGGTAAACCACGACAATTTGCAAAGAATAAACGTAGATTCAAAAAGCTTGAATTTTTTGAGAGCGAAGTATCATTTTGTTAAGAAAATCATCAAATAATTAATTAGCTCGCTTGTCGCCAGTTCGCTATTGATAAAGGTCAATGGGATGCGGGAGGAGTCTGTGTACTATTTTTGCCTGCCGATCAACTCATCTATTGCATAGGCTGAATATGTCGAAAATTACCGAAACCATGACCGCAGAGCACCGTCAGTGTGATGCATCTTTTGCCCAGGCCGAAGAGTGTGTGGCGGCTGATGATTGGGATCAGGGAGGTGCGTTGTACACCGCATTCATGAACGAAACAGAGCATCATTTCCGCAAAGAGGAGGAGGTGCTGTTTCCTCAGTTTGAACAATTGATGGGGCATGCGATGGGCCCCACCCAGGTGATGAAGGCTGAGCACGCCCAGATGCGTCAGCTATTTCAGGATATGCAGGCGGCGGTGGATGAGCGGGATAAGGATCGCTATTTGGGGTTGTCTGAGACACTGATGATTCTGATGCAGCAGCACAATATGAAAGAAGAACAGATTCTCTATCGGATGGCGGATCAGGCCCTGGCCGCCAATGCCGATAATATTCTGCAGATGATTGATAATGTTGAGTGATTGTAGGGTTTGTTGACTCTATATGCAGGATGTAGATGGAAATCACCTTAGACGTAAGTGAGCTGGAGCCTTGTGAGCCGCTGGAGCAGACGTTAAGCGCGATCGATCAACTGCAGCCGGGTGATTTCCTGCATGTTTTCCATCGCCGTGAACCGCTGCTGCTGTTTCCCCTGCTGGAGAAAAAAGGCGTGGGTTGGCACTGCCGAGAGGGTGGTCCCGCCGGATACGAGATCTACATCTGGATGGCGGATGATGCTGTGGCGGAACAGCAGGTGCGAGGGAGCCTGGCAGGCTGATGCTCAATACCGCCAATCTTTCGCTTGAGCAGGCGCCGCCTATCTCAATTCCTTTCCGTTTCTTTTTGACAGCCCCGCTGTTTGGTCTGCTGGCGGGGTTGTTGATGCTCTATTACGGGCCGGATATGGTTACCTCCCGCTGGTCGCCGGCGACGCTGGCGCTGACTCACGCCCTTACTTTGGGGGTGATGAGTATGGTGATGTGCGGGGCCATGATGCAGATGTTGCCGGTGTTGGCCGGCTCGCCGCTACCCAGAGTGCGGGAGGTGGGGACAGTGCTGCATCTGGCGATGATTATTGGCACCCTGGGGCTGGTGTTGGGCTTTATCTCTAGCGATGGGCGCTGGTTTGGGGTGGCGCTATCTGCCTTGGCGGTTGGATTTGCCCCCTTTTTCGTGGCGCTGTTTGTGGCGCTGATACGTGTCAAAGTGCTGAGTCCAACCATTTTGGGAATGCGCTTTGCGGGGACGGCGCTATTGGTGACCATTGGGCTGGGGATGCTGGTGCTGATGGCCAGAGTAGGGTGGTTGGAGCTGGGTAATCCGGTGCCTTGGGTGGATACCCATCTCAGTTGGGGGCTGGTTGGCTGGGTCGGTCTGTTGCTGGTATCGGTCGCTTACCAGGTGGTGCCGATGTTTCATGTGACGCCCGAGTATCCAGAATGGTTGCGTGGCTATCTCACCAAGGGGCTATTTGGGCTGCTGATCGTCTGGACGTTGGTGGGCGCAGTCTGGCCGACGGTGTTTTATCAGGATATCCTGATGCTGCTGTCGTTAGGCTGTTATGTACTGTTTGCGCTGCAGACGTTGAAGTTGTTTCAGCAGAAACGTCGCAAGGTGAAAGATGCGACCCTGCTGTTTTGGCGGGTGAGTCTGGTCGGTATAGTCTTGGCTGTAGGGCTTTGGGCGGTGATGGTGCTGTTTTCAGATCAGTTGAGTGGTTATTTGACCACCTTTGTACTGTTGATAGGCGCGGTGGTGCTGCTGGCAGCCGTGGCGGTAATCAACGCCATGCTCTATAAAATTGTTCCGTTTCTCTCTTGGTTTCATCTGCAGCACCGTCAGTTGGCGCTGATGTCCTTTACCGTCAGTGTGCCGCATATGAAGGCCTTTCTGGCGGATAAGCATGTGAAGAGGCAGTCCTATTTGTGGTTGGCGTCGGCGTTACTCTTGTTGTTGGCGATTGTGGTTGATGGTGTTCTGATCTATCCCGGCGCGTTACTGTTCGTGATTGCCAATCTCTATCTCTTTATCAATCTGGCACTGATCTATCGTCTCTATCGGCAGGTGAGCGGTCAGTTGGATGAGGCCGCTGGGCCGACTCCAGTCGCTGGCTGATGCACTGAACTTTTTCCCCTGAAAACCCTCCAATTTCACTCCTATCTGTGGTGTTTTTGACGGTAAATTCGTCAAACTGTGTCGTTTGTCGGTATTATGCGCAGCGTTTGATTAACCTGAGGTGAAAGATTGCGGTGTGATATGTCAGCCCTAGATTTACAAGATCGGCTCGTCAAGATCCGAAATAATAAGCTTTTTGAGACCTTTGTGATTGCGGTGATCATCTTCTCCGCGCTGATCATAGGTGTTAAAACCTATCATATCTCTCCAACCTGGTTGATGGTGTTTGAGGCCCTCGATTTTGCAGTTACGCTGTTTTTTTTGATCGAGATTATCATCCGCATGATTGCGGAGCGCAGTCTCAAGCGTTTTTTTACCAAGGCCTGGAATACTTTCGATTTCATCATTGTGGTGGCCAGTCTGGTACCGGTGGATGAGAGTGAGATGGCGCTGTTGGGTCGCCTGCTGCGCATTTTCAGGGTGCTGCGTCTGGTGTCGGTGATTCCTGAGCTGCGGGTGATGTTGAACGCCTTCATGAAGGCAATTCCCCGCATGGGCTATGTGTCGCTGCTGATGTTCATTATCTTCTATATCTATGCCGCCATGGGCACCACGTTTTTCAGTAAGATCAACCCAGAGCTTTGGGACAATATTACTATCTCCATGCTGACGCTGTTTCGGGTTGCCACCTTTGAGGATTGGACCGATGTGATGTACGAGACGATGTCGGTCTATCCGATCAGTTGGATGTTCTATATCACCTTTATTTTTATTGTCGCCTTTGTCTTCTTAAACATGATGATCGGGATCGTGTTGGAGGTGATGTCCAAGGAGCACGAGGAGTTTGATCGTGAGCGGGGGCAGGGTGAGGCCGGTGAGATTCACTGGATTCGGGAGCATTCGGAGTTGATGGAGCAGAGACTTGAACGTATGGAGGAGCTGTTAAAGTCGCTGAAAAAGTCTGAGTAGTTCTATCGAAGCGGGCCGTATGCCCGCTTCATGATTTTAGGGGCTGTTAACAGGCCCTAGGTTTTGAATTGCTGGAGAAGGTTATGGACCTCTTCACTCAGTTGAGCAAGCTCCTGGCTTGATTCAGCAACCTGATCTGTGCCGGTGGCCACTTGTTCGGATAGGGTGGCAATTTGTACAACACTTTGATCGATATCCTGGGCAACCGTCGACTGCTCTTCAGCGGCGGTTGCAATATGGGCGTTCATGTCCGATATCGATTTAATGGCGGAGACAATCTTTACAATGGAGTCAGATGCCGCTTTCGCTTTATCGACGGTGGCATGGGTTCGGCTTTTACTCTCATCCATTGCGATCACTGCTTTACGGGAGCCGTCTTGTAATCGCTCGATCATTGCCTGAATTTCTTGGGTGGACTGTTGTGTTCTGCTGGCCAAGGTTCTTACTTCGTCGGCCACCACCGCAAATCCACGGCCCTGTTCGCCTGCTCTGGCCGCTTCGATAGCGGCATTGAGCGCAAGTAGATTTGTCTGTTCGGCAATACCGCGGATTACATCGAGTACCGTACCAATTGCTTCGCTTTCAGATTCAAGCTGGTTAATCACATCGGAGGCTGATTCAAGCTCAGAAGCGACCGACTCAATGGCTTGGGTTGTCTTCTGCACTATATGACTGCCTTCGGCGGCTTCTACGTCAGCTTCAGAGGCGTAGGCAGCGGCTGATTCAGCACTGCTGGCAATCTCTTGCACGGTTGCCGCCATTTCAGTGACTGCGGTAGCTACTTGCTGTGTTTGAGACTTCTGTTTATCGACTCTCTCTCTACTCTCTTCAGTTGTGATGGAGAGCTGCTCCGCGGATGAGGCCATTTGACTGCCGACAGAGCTGAGTTTGATAACCACTTTTTGGATTTTGGCGGTGAAATGGTTGAATGCCTTGGATAGTCTGGCTACCCCGTCGTTGCCCTCGGCTGTTAGGCGTTGTGTTAGATCACCTTCACCTTCGGCAATATCTTGCATTGCATAGGTGGTTGTGTGGAGAGGATTGATGATGCTTTTTGCGATCAAGAAGGAGAGGAGTAGTAGAGGGGCCGCCACAATTAATACGATCAATGCCGCTGATTGTGCTTTACTCCAAAACGCAGAGTCTACATCGTTGATGTAGATGCCCGAGCCTATCACCCATCCCCAAGGGGCAAAACCTTTTACATAGGAGACTTTGTCAACTGGGGCTTCGTGACCAGGTTTTGGCCAAGTGTAGTGTACTGTCCCTTCGCCCTCTTTTTTGACGACATCGACAAACGCCTGAAAGATTCTTTTACCATTTGTGTCTTTCAGCCCAGACAGGTCTTTGCCTTCCAGATCCGGCTTAATCGGATGCATAATGACAACACTTTCCATGTCGTTGACCCAAAAATAGTTGGTTTTGTCGTAGCGGATATTTTTGATGGTATCCAGAGCTGTCTGTTTGGCCTGCTGTTCGCTGACACTACCCGATTGGGCGAGATCGTACTGGTAAGAGATAATACTGGAGGCTGTTTCAACAAGCTTTTGAGTTTGAATGGACTTTTCTTGAAGTAGTGTTGATCTGAGTTGGAACAGTTCAAGCACAGAGATTAAAACGAAGCCAGCCAGTGCTATAGAGATCAATAGCCAAAGCCTTTGCTTGATTCTTAAAAGTCTCAGCATTTTCATAGGGGCATCCCATGTTGTGTATATAAATGTATCTAAAGTCGTATACTGCTCCTTACGGTAAAGCTCCTTAAGACCCTATTTATCGGCTGGTTTTTGTTTTTTTCAATTAAATTTT
>JAKSCN010000224.1 GCA_022360595.1 Chromatiales bacterium | reverse complement strand
TTCTCAACCCGGTATGCAGCGGGTTGCCATGCGTGAAGGTGGCGCCTGGGATAAACATAACCATGATGAGCATGATCAACACGAACACGGTGAGCATGAGCCCAAGCACGATGAAGCAGAACATGCTGATGAGCATGAAGATGGTGTCGACCCTCATCTCTGGTTGTCACCCAAGAATGCGGCGCAGATTGTGCGTGTGGTCAGTGAGCATCTGATTCAGGTTGACAAAGCGTCGGCCGATATCTACCGAAACAATGCGCAGGCTATGTTGGGCCGTATCGAACAGCTCGATAGCGCCATCGCGAAACGTCTGTCGCCAGTCAAGGGTGAGCCCTATGTGGTGTTTCATGATGCCTATCACCTGTTTGAGCAGCGCTACGATTTGAATGCAGTGGGTTCGGTCACCGTGAGTCCCGAGCGTGCCCCGGGTGCACGGCGTATTCATCAGTTGCGCAGCAAGATTGAGCAGCTTAATGCTCGTTGTGTGTTTAGTGAACCACAGTTTCAGCCCAAACTGGTTAAGACACTGATTGATGGTACTGACGCCCGTTCAGGTGTGCTTGATCCACTGGGATCAACCCTGAAAGCTGACAGTGATGCCTATTTTAAGTTAATGGAAAACCTGGCAAATGAATTGGTCAGTTGCCTGAGCAGATAAGGGTTCAGCTCACAACAATCTGTCGTGTGGATAAGCGTTAGGGTTTAGAATAAAGCCCAATGATTTAAAGACCTAATCACCGAGAGGAGCGGTGCTGATGGCAACAGAAGCAGCGCTGCTGGGCGCGAAAGATATTCGGGTTGAGTTCAATGGCCGCCAGGTACTCGATGGCATTGACCTGGAGATTGCCCGCGGTGAGATCATCACTCTGATCGGTCCCAACGGTGCGGGTAAAACAACCCTGGTGCGTGTGCTGCTTGGTCTGCTGCAACCCGGCAGCGGCGTGGTCAGACGCAAGTCCGGCCTGACTATCGGCTATATGCCGCAGCGCCTTCACCTCTCGGAAAACATGCCTCTGACTGTGAGGCGTTTTCTGCGACTCACCATTAAAAGTGATGATGCACGCTTCAATGCCGTGATCGATGAGGTTGGTGTCCGTTATCTTTTGGATAACCCGATGCAGACCCTCTCCGGCGGTGAACACCAACGGGTACTGCTGGCCAGAGCGATGTTGCGATCCCCCGATCTGTTGGTGTTGGATGAACCGGCCCAGGGGATCGATGTTACTGGTCAGGAAGAGCTCTACTCACTGATCAGCCGGATTCGCGACAGCTACGGTTGCAGTGTATTGTTGATCTCTCACGATCTCCATCTGGTGATGGCCACCACCGACCGGGTGATCTGTATTAACCATCACATCTGTTGTGCCGGTCACCCCGAAAGTGTCAGCAAACACCCCGCCTATCTGGAACTGTTCGGCTCACCGGTGCGCGATGGTCTGGCGCTCTATCGACATCACCACGATCACGCCCACGACATACACGGCAATGTGATCGCTACGGACGGTGAAAATCATAAGGAGTGCGATCATGGATGACTTCATGCTGAAGGCGATTATCGCCGGCATTGGTGTCGTCCTGGTGGCTGCCCCCTTGGGCAGTTTCGTCGTCTGGCGGCGCATGGCCTATTTTGGTGATACGCTGGCTCATTCCGCACTGCTGGGTGTGGCGTTGGGTTTTCTGCTTGATGTGAACCTCAATCTGGCGATCGCCACGGTGGCGGTGCTCATTGCGCTGCTCCTGCTAACGCTGCAAGGCAAACGTCTGCTGGCGACAGATACGCTATTGGGAATTCTGGCGCACAGTACCTTGTCCATCGGTCTGGTGGTGATGGCCTTTCTCGAAGATGTCAGAGTTGATCTGGTCGGTTACCTGTTTGGCGATATTCTTGCGGTTACTACCAACGATCTCTGGTGGGTCTGGGGTGGCTGTCTGTTGGTGTTGGCGGCATTGGCCCTGATCTGGAAGCCACTGCTGGCGCTCACCGTGGATGAGGAGCTGGCCCAAGTAGAGGGGATACCCGTAAAGACAATCCGTTTCGCCTTCATGGTGATGATTGCACTGGTAATCGCCATCTCCATGAAGATCGTGGGCGTGTTGTTGATTACTTCGATGATGATTATTCCGGCTGCCGCAGCACGGTGTTTTAGCCGAACCCCCGAACAGATGGCCGCGCTGGCCGCAGTGGTAGGCATGTGCTCTGTGGGCATGGGGCTGAGTGCCTCCTGGTTTTGGGATACACCGGCAGGCCCATCCATTGTAGTCGCGGCGGCGCTGCTGTTTAGTCTGTCGCAGTTAACGGCCGTTCGACGTTAACAGGTGGCTCTAGGCAACAAAAAAGGCGGGCATAATGCCCGCCTTTTTTATCAGCCGAAAAACCGACCTATCTGTTTTCGCGGTTGTTGATCAGATCATCAACCACACTTGGATCGGCCAGGGTGGAGGTGTCACCCAGGGTGTCGATCTCGTTGCAGGCGACCTTGCGCAGGATACGGCGCATGATCTTACCGGAGCGGGTCTTCGGCAGGCCTGGTGCCCACTGGATCAGGTTGATCTTGGCGATCGGGCCGATTTCGGCGCGTACCAGATTGACCAGCTCTTTCTTCAGCTCTTCGGTCGGTTCAATGCCGGCCATTGGCGTGACGTAAGCGTAGATACCCTGACCGGTGATCTCATGTGGGTAACCCACAACGGCTGCTTCAGCAACTTTGTCGTGCAGTACCAGCGCAGACTCGATCTCGGCGGTACCCAGACGGTGACCGGATACGTTCAGCACGTCATCGATACGACCAGTGATCCAGTAATAGCCGTCGGCGTCGCGGCGGGCGCCGTCACCGGTGAAGTAGAAACCGGGGTACTGGGAGAAGTAGGTGTCTTTGAAGCGCTGATGATCACCGTAGACCGAACGCATCTGCGCAGGCCATGGACGGGTGATGATCAACGCGCCTTCACACTCACCTTCCAGCTCTTCACCAGTTGAAGCGTCAACAATGGCGGGTACTACACCGAAGAATGGGCGGGAGGCAGAGCCCGGTTTCAGATCAGTCGCCCCTGGCAGCGGTGTGATCAGGTGACCACCGGTTTCAGTCTGCCACCAGGTGTCGACGATTGGGCAGCGCTCACCACCGACCACGCGATAGTACCACTCCCAAGCTTCCGGGTTGATGGGCTCACCCACGGAGCCCAGCAGGCGCAGGTCGGAGAGGTCATGTTTCTGTACAGGTTCATCACCAACACGCATCAGTGCGCGGATAGCGGTAGGTGCGGTGTAGAAGGTGTTGACCTTGTGCTTTTCGCACACCGCCCAGAAGCGACCTGCGTCCGGGTAGGTTGGGATACCTTCGAACATCAGACTGATAGCGCCGTTGGCCAGTGGACCGTAGACGATATAGGTGTGGCCGGTTACCCAGCCGACGTCAGCGGTACACCAGTAGACCTCACCCTCTTTATAGTCGAAGGTGTATTTGTGAGTCATGGCTGCGTAGAGCAGGTAACCACCAGTGGTGTGCAGTACGCCTTTGGGCTTACCGGTAGAACCCGAGGTGTAGAGGATGAACAGCGGATCTTCCGCATCCATCTCTTCCGGTTCACATACGGCGTCAGCGGTGGCCATTGCTTCGTCATAGTAGACGTCGCGGCCTTCGGTCCACTCTACGTCACCACCGGTACGTTTGACCACGACACAGGTGTGTACGTTGGGGCAATCTTTCAGGGCGGTGTCGGCATTCGCTTTTAGCGGTACGTTCTTGCCGCCACGGACAGACTCATCAGAGGTGATCAGAGTCTGGCAATCGGAGTCGATGATACGGCTGGAAAGCGCATCGGGTGAGAAACCACCAAATACGATAGAGTGAACAGCACCGATACGGGTACAAGCCAGCATAGCGACGGCTGCTTCCGGAATCATCGGGAGATAGATGCAGACGCGATCGCCTTTTTTCACGCCGCGGGATTTCAGGACATTGGCGAATTTACAAACATCTTCATGCAATTGGCGATAGGTGATGTTTTTATCGATGTCCGGGTTGTCGCTCTCCCAGATGATGGCGGTCTGATCGCCACGGGTGTCCAGATGACGATCCAGGCAGTTGTAAGAGACGTTCAGCTTGCCGCCCATGAACCATTTGATATCGGCACTGTGATAGTCCCACTCAGAGACTTTGTCCCACTTCTTAGACCAGGTTAAAAACTCCTCCGCTGCGTCTCCCCAGAAGCCATCAGGATCATCGACAGAGCGCTTGTACATCTCCTCGTACTTAGCGGCGTCAATATGGGTACTGGCTGCGAGTTCAGCTGGGACGGGATAGACCTTATCTTCGGACATATTGTGTCTCCTTAATTAGATGTCTAACCGATAACAGTGCAATCTGTTCTCAGTTTTCACTTCGATAATGAATCTTTTACGGCATTTGGCCGGTGTAATGGATTTTGTTGTTGTTATCCATCTCACTGTTACTGTGCATAGAGGTCTTTTCGTCACTGGTACAAGCACACAAGCGGCGATTTATTATAAAAAACAGCGGAAGCAGTAATGGAAATGCGATAAACCAGATCCAGTCCAATCCTCCTGCAAAATTGTCGGGCTCCAATACCAGCACTGTAAAGGCTTGTCCGGCGTTATAGAACACGACTGCAAATCCAATCCAGGCCAACCTTTTTAATAATGGGTGCATATGATACAGCCTGAAACCAGAAGCCCCTCATTCTTACAGTTTCCGGGTTATTGTCAACGGTAATGTTGCTATTTCGGCCCTCAAACGGGTATCTGCCGGCTGCCCTTTAAAAAATATTAGATGCATAGTCATCCTTCAGTTTCTCCTGGAACCGCTTCACCGCACGCATTGCCATACGCAAGGTACTGCGGGCCTGAGGGGAGAGCTTGTCCGGGTCGATTAACTTATTGAGTTTTCGTCCGTTTTTGGTCTGCTGGATCTGATGGGTGAGCAGCAAATCCAGCAGCTCCTCGTAGGCGTCCTGGACGCTGTCCTTGAAATCCTGAGGCAACTTGCCTACTCGCACCAGTGCAGTCAGGCGGCTGCTGGTGTTCTGCGCCACAATGCCGTTGCCCAGGGCCAGAATCCTGGCCGCGTTGGCGATGATGCGCAGGCCGTTGCGCTTGATGTCGATCCACTCACCCTGATCGTTGGAGGTGGTGGTGATCAATTGATTGAAAAAACCGATGGCCGGTCTGCCCTCCGAGTCGTCGTCAGCCATCATTTTTAGTAGCCGTGTATGGTTTTTGATCTCTGCCAGCACATGGCGCCATAGCTCGGTGGTAAGCAGATCATTGCCATACAAAGTGTCGAAATCGAGCACCACATTGGACCAGCGGGCCGCCTTTTCGGTGGGCTTTTTGGTGATGTGGGTGACCTGTTTTTTCCACTGGCTTAATGTCTTACGGTACATCGGGTTGCGCGCCATGATGTCCCCGGGACAGATCGGGTAGCCGATGCGGTCCAGGTTTTTATTCATGCGCTTACAGAAGCGTTCGAACCACTGCTGAACCTCGGGGAGCTGTTCATCCGGGACATCGGCGATGATGATGCCGTTGTCCTGGTCGGAGTTGAGCAGCATCTCCTTGCGGCCGCAGGAGCCCATGTTGAGGATGGCGTAGTCGGCCGGCGGTTCGCCATAGCCTTTCATCTCCATCCAGCGCAGGGTCAGCTCGATGGCCCGCCGTTGGGCCACCAGATGGGTTTCGCTCAGCAGCCTGACGGCATCGCTGGGACGGTGGTTGGTGGCCTGGGCATCTTCCGCCGCTTCGATCATCTGTTGAGTCAGCTCTGCCAGCTCACGAATGCTGTCCGCCTGTTTGATGCGATTGGTGAGAATACTGGGGCGTGAGATCAG
>JAKSCN010000573.1 GCA_022360595.1 Chromatiales bacterium | reverse complement strand
CAGAATAAGCTCGGACGTCAACCGGGCATCCCAAACCCACCAAGTTCCCCACATCGGCTTGCCCCAGAACGCACCGGTCCAGAGAGCAACAAAGGTGAAAATAGCTCCAGTGGGAGCCAAGGCGGTGGACATCATGGCCGACAGGCGGGTGTTGAAAACCAACCCCATGACCGCCCAGAAAGCCATCACCAGATAGATGAACATCGACATCCAGGCCGCTGGCACATGCACGAAGATGATTCGGTAACCCTCACCCTGCTTGTAATCGGTGGGCGCGACAAAAAAGCTCATATAGAGCCCTACAGCGATCAGCACCACCGCAACCCAGGTAAATACCATTGCCAATTTTCCAGCAAGCGGATAGAAGCTGGCGGGAGAAGAGAACTTAAACCAGTTAATTAATCGTGAACTCATTACGTTAGCTAACTCAATAGATGGCTATTGGATACCAATATTCCCATTTGGTTCCCAGCGAAAAAATCACTCTCAAACCTGCGTCCCAAACCGGCCCCAGCGTACACAATCAACCCGCCTATTCGGCTGAAACCCGCAGTGCTGCGGAGGTTGCCAGCGGAGCCAAAAACAGCGCCATAACGACAATCGCGCTTAACATATAGAGGTGCCCGGCTTCACCGAGACCAGAGACGCTCGCTTCCACCGCACCCGCGCCAAAAATCAGCACCGGGATACAGAGCGGCAGCACCAGCAGCGAGACCAACACCCCGCCACCTCGCAAACCCAGCGTCAGCGCTGCGCCGATCGCGCCAATCAGACTCAACGCGGGTGTGCCCAATAGCAGCGAAATCAACAACACCTTCAAGGCGGTCAACGACAAATCATATTGTATGCCCAAAAGCGGCGCCATCAGCACCAGCGGCAATCCGGTGATCAACCAATGGGCTGTCACCTTACCCAACACCAATACCGCCATCGGTTGGGGCGCCAACAGCATCTGCTCCAGCGTACCGTCGGCAAAGTCGACCGCAAACAGCCGCTCCAGCGCCAACATGGACGCCAGCAGCGCCGCCACCCAGACCACGCCCGGGGCGATCAGCCGCAGAGTATCCAGTTCAGGCCCAATACCCAACGGGAACAGACTCACCACAATCACAAAGAAGAAGAGTGTGGTAAAGATATCCGAGCGACGCCGCATCGCAAGCAGCAAGTCTCGCTTCAGGATAGTGAGGTAGGTATCAAACACGCCCCTCCTCCTTCCAGCCGAGTTGCAGCCGCTTCACTTGCCCTTCGGTGAGGGTCACCTCTTGGTGGGTGGTGAGAATCACCATGCCACCACCATCGATATGCTCACGGATAACCGTCTGCAGAAAACCAACGGCCGCCTTATCCAGCGCAGTGAAGGGTTCATCCAAAACCCACAGCTTGGCGTCATGGGCCAGCAGACGCGCCAGGCCCACGCGGCGCTTTTGGCCTTGGGAGAGAACCCGGGTCGGCAGATCCTCATGGCCACGGAGCCCTATCTTCTCCAGGGCAGTCCACGCCCGCTCCTCAGAAATGGGCACGCCATCCAGAGCGCAGGCAACGCGCAGATTCTCCACGCCATTGAGATCGTCTTTAATGCCGTTTTTATGCCCGAGGTAGACCACGTGGCGGGTAAAGTCCTCCGCTTGCTTGCGAATCGCTTCACCATTCCAGCGCACTTCACCCTCGGTCTCACGGAGCAAACCGCAAATCGCGCGCATCAGGGTGGTTTTACCGCTGCCGTTATGGCCATAAAGGTGCAGCAACTCCCCCGGATGAAGTTCGAAGTTCAAACCGGAAAAGAGCTTGCGATCACCGCGGACACACTCCAGATCTACCACTTGCAGCATAAATTCAGCATTTCCTGTAGAAAACTTCTACAACCTTCCGAGGCAGACTCCCGAAAACCGTTACGCTTTCAACAACCTGCCAGACCACCAAATGAGGGCTGATTGTACACAGGCTTTTCATCCATTCCTATTGATCAGATCAATTCTGACTAAAATCCTGCCCCTCATAGGCCATTTACCATTGGTTCCGATAGCCCGGGGGCGTAAAATCAACAACACATCGACCATGGAGTAGAGATATGACCCAGAATCATCGCGGCAAAAAAATTGTGCTGGCCAGTAACAACGCCGGAAAAGTCCGTGAGATCAATCAGCTACTGGCAGATCACGAGATCACTGTGGTGCCGCAAAAAGAGTTCGATATACCCGAAGCGGAAGAGACAGGACTCACTTTTGTTGAGAACGCCATCCTCAAAGCCCGAAACGCCGCCCGTCATAGCGGCCTGCCCGCCATCGCCGACGACTCGGGGATTGAAGTCGATGCGCTGAAGGGCGCCCCCGGCATCTACTCCGCCCGCTACGCCGGCCCCGGCTGCAGCGATGCGGACAATAACCAAAAACTGCTGGAAGCGCTTAAAGACCTTCCCGAAGCACAACGGAGCGCACGCTTCCAGTGTGTGATGGTCTACATGCGCCATGCGGAAGATCCCACCCCGCTGATCTGCCAAGGCGCCTGGGAAGGGGTAATCCTAACCGAGCCCGCCGGTAACAACGGTTTCGGCTATGACCCGCTGTTTTATGTCCCCAGCGAAGGCTGCACCTCGGCCGAACTCCCCCCCGAACGTAAAAACAGCCTCAGCCACCGCGGTAAGGCGCTGACTCAACTGATCAGCGTACTAGCCGGCAACGACACATAGAAGCCTTTCCCCTGGCCTGGCCTACGCCAGGGGTACGTCACAAAATATTCATGTTGCTGAAAAGTCAATGACACAGCTCTCTTCTAGGATGCCGCAAAAAATAGGAGAGAGATGAAAAAATGAGTATTGAAAGACGTTACAACAAGCGTATTGAGTATCGACACCAGGCCCAGATCGTCTACGGCGGCCGCGGCTTCCCTGTCACCATCAAAAACCTGTCAGCCGAAGGGATGTTTCTGGAAACCCACCTGCTGACAATTCCAACCGGCAACCTGGTTGAACTGGAATTCACGCTGGGTGAGCAGAATTGGTCCATCTCTGCGTTGGTGATTCACGCCAACCGGCATGGACTTGGGGTCGCCTTCAAAACCTCACAGCCGGAGCTGCCAGCCGAGGTCAAACGCCTCCTGCGCAACCCGCCTCCTCTGGTATTCGGCCCAGCACTGGGCATCAACTCCAATCCCAGCTACTAATTGTCCCCGCAATTGGCGGATAGTGAGCCATACGGTAATAAATCAAGGTAAAGCTCAGCCCCCCCTCATGTGCATCAATACAAATCGGGCTTGCGCCGGCACAGCCGCCCGCTCTGCCACGTAAGCCCAACACAGCAGTAGTGCGCTGGAAGGACTCCCTGGGGGCAGTCCATTAGCGCGCCCGCACCTGCTGAGCCAACTGCAACATATCCGGCAACTGATAAATCAACAGAATGATGACCGAAATAACCACCATCAAAGTCGCTCCACCAATCATATTGACCAGCATGCTTTTACGGCCATCCTGCTCTGCCAGTGAATGGGCGGCATCATTCATAGTCACCAGCCCCAACAGATCCTCACCACGGTAGACAATTAGACGGCGGCATCGATTGGAACGCATACGATGGATGGCCTCCTGACAGGAGCTGTCATGGGAAATAGAGACCAGCTGCCGGGTACAGACCGCTTCCAGCATGGTGGTGGCCGGATCGACATTGCGACTCACCACCCGGCGCAGCAGATCCCGTTCGGTAAACAGGCCGTATACCTGCTCATCGTCGGTCACCACCAGTGATCCGGTATTGCGCTCAGCCATCGCCTCCACAGCGCTCAACACCGTCTCCTTTTTATCCATCGAGATTACTGACTCGCGAATTAACTTATCTATTTTGCAGTGCATCCGTGTGTCCTTATTTATCCAGGATTTAATAACCTAGTATATTACTAGGAATGGATTATAGTTCCATATTTGCAAAAAACGGGCCTATCTCAAAAATAACGGCCGCTTACAGAAGGACTAAAGATAATAGTAACGATCACACTCAATATAGGCACTATTTAGGAGCACAATAGCACCCCATGCACAAAAATAGTGCAGGAATCGCTATCTCACTCGCACTAGGAGCCAGGTACCTCCCCCCATTTGATCACCACTGCCACTGATCATTTTTGTCCTGCAAGACAGAAGGAACACCATGCATCGATCTACATCAGCGGCTGATAACGCTGCTGGACGAAACAGTCTCCTTAGCCCTGCGGGTTGAGTAAATTAGTGTAGACAGGTCTCGGCAGCCGCTAACCTTTCACCTCGGCAGAAACCGCTTCAATGCTCTCGTGGCGAACATCTTTACCTTT
>JAKSCN010000624.1 GCA_022360595.1 Chromatiales bacterium | reverse complement strand
TGAGCAGCAGATTTTGCAGGCTGTAGCGCCGGTTGGCTGGATACTGGTGAGCTGCGCGCTGGTCGAGTGGCTGCTGACTCTCAAACTGCAATCAACCCCGGCTGAGGCGCCAGAGCTATCCTTTGACTGGAAGGCTTATGGAGAGGGGCGTTACCTGCGCAGCAACTTCAAAAAATTGCTCGGCAGCCGCGCAATCTGGCTCTCCATTATCGGCCTGTCAGTGTTCTGGGGGATCTCACAGGTGGTGTTGGCGGCATTCCCCGCGCTGGCCAAGGAGACCCTCAATCAAACCAACACCATGGTGATTCAAGGTGTAATGGCCTGCTCCGGTATCGGTATTATTATCGGCTCACTGATTGCGGGCAGAGCCTCCAAGCGCTATATCGAGACTGGCCTGGTGCCACTGGGGGCACTCGGTATCGTTGTGACATTGAGTCTGATTCCACAACTCGTGTCATTCAAACTGCTGGCGGCAATCTTTCTACTGTTGGGTGTAGCCGGTGGCATGTTCATTGTACCGCTCAATGCACTCATCCAGTTTCACGCCAAAGACCGAGAGCTGGGCACCATTCTGGCGGGTAATAATCTGATACAGAACATTGTGATGCTCAGCTTTCTGGGGCTGACTGTCTTTTTCGCCCTGAGCGGCATGGGCAGCACCGGGCTGTTTCATCTGCTCACAGTGACGGCACTGATTGGCAGCATCTACACCGTCTATCAACTGCCTCAATCGCTGGTGCGCTATGTGATTGCACGCCTCTTCTCCAGTCGATACCGCATCAGCGTACAGGGCTTCAACAACCTCCCGGAACAGGGCGGTGTACTGCTGCTCGGCAATCACATCAGTTGGCTGGATTGGGCTGTGTTGCAGATCGCCTGCCCTCGCCCTATCCGGTTCGTTATGCACCGCGCCATCTATGAGCGCTGGTACCTGCGGTGGTTCCTGGATCTATTCGGCGTCATCCCAATTGCCGGCGGCCAGAGCAAAGCGGCTCTGAGCGAGATAAACCAACTCCTGAAAGCCGGTGAGGTGGTCTGTCTGTTCCCCGAAGGGGCGATCAGCCGCACTGGTCAGCTTGGTGAATTCAAGAGCGGCTATGAGAAGAGTGTTGAAGGTGTAGAGGGCGTGATCCTGCCCTTCTACCTGCGCGGACTCTGGGGCAGCCGCTTTTCACGCTCCAGCGATAAACTGCAAGCGCGGCGCAGAGGACGCCTGCGTAACGACATTATCGTCGCCTTTGGTAACCCCTTACCCATGGAAACGAAGGCGCATGAGCTAAAGCAGCAGGTATTTGACCTCTCTATCGACACCTGGGAGCAGCACACCCAGACAATGGAGCCTATCCCCCAAGCATGGCTGCGCACCGCAAAACGTTGCGGCAGTGATCTCAGTCTGGCTGATGCACAGGGCGGTACAACACTCTCAGGCTATAAGACCATGACCGCCGTTATCGCCTTCTCACGCCTGATTGCCCAGCGCAGCCCTGAACAGAATATTGGCCTGCTCCTGCCCACCAGCAGTGCCGGCATCATTACCAACATGGCGGCGCTGCTACGCGGTAAAACCGTCGTCAATCTGAACTACACCGCCAATCTTGCGGCCCTGCAGTCTGCCGTGAACAAGGCTGAGATCGAGACCATCTACACCTCACGCCGCTTCATCAAAAAGCTGGAGCAGCGCGGTATCGACCTGGCGCCACTGCTGGCGCAGACCCAGGCCTACTATCTGGAAGAGCTGAAGGAGGAGATCAGCACCATCACCAAGCTAGCCATTTTGGGTGCTTCAATGCTGTTACCGGCCAGACTGCTCTACGCACTGTTTGGGAAACCGGTAGCGATCGAATCACCGGCCGCCATCCTCTTCTCCAGCGGCAGCGAAGGCGAGCCGAAGGGTGTGGTATTGAGCCATCGCAACATCATGGCCAATATCAGCCAGATATCCGATGTACTGGATACCCGCCACGAAGATACCGTGATGGCTACCTTGCCGCTGTTTCACGCCTTCGGCCTGACGGTGACCGGTCTGATGCCGATGGTCGAAGGGGTACCGGCGGTCTGTCACCCCGACCCCACCGATGCGCTCACCATCGCCAAAGCGATAGCCAAACACCAGGCGACGGTGTTCTGCGGCACCTCCACCTTCCTGCGCCTGTTGACCCGCAACAGACGCATCCATTCACTGATGCTCGATTCACTTCGCATTGTGGTTGCCGGGGCAGAGAAGCTACAGCCTGAGGTACGCGACGCCTTCAAACTGAAATTCAACCAAGAGATCTACGAAGGCTACGGCGCAACAGAGACAACACCGGTCGCCAGCGTCAACATTCCTGACCGTATCAACCCACGCAGTTGGGAGGTACAACAAGGGAGCAAACAGGGCACGGTCGGACTACCTCTGCCAGGCGGGAGCTTCCGCATTGTCGACCCAACCACGCTGGAGACACTGCCTGTCGGCCAGGAGGGCCTGATTCTGTTCGGCGGCACCCAGGTGATGCTGGGTTATCTCCACGATGCAGAGAAGACCGCCGAAGTGATCGTTGAGCTGGACGGCAAGCGTTGGTACAAAACCGGCGACAAAGGTCGCCTGGATGAGGACGGCTTTCTAACCATTGTCGACCGCTACTCCCGTTTCGCCAAAATCGGTGGAGAGATGGTCAGCTTGGGCGTCATAGAAGGGGCCATTGGCAAACTGCTGCCGGAAGGCGTGGAAATTCTCACCACCTCCCTGCCCGACAGCAAAAAAGGTGAGAAGGTGCTGCTTCTGTTCGCCGGGGAGATCACACAGTCCGAGCTAAAGAGCATTATCGACCAGTCAGCACT
>JAKSCN010000626.1 GCA_022360595.1 Chromatiales bacterium | reverse complement strand
GTAACGCCGCAACTGGCGCAGGTGTGATGGTTGAGCGGCTGGACTCTATCCAGCTCGGCTTTCAGCAGCCCTCTGCCGGGGCTGTGGGTGAGGCAGACCGGCTCTATCTGCTTGATGGAGTCAGCCGCAGAGTATGGGTGATCTCTGCGGCAGGTGAGTTGGTTGAGCGTTTGACAGTGATGCCTGAAAACAGACCAACTGCCCATCTGCCTACCGATCTGGCCCTGAGTGATAGCCATCTCTATGTTGCAGACCCGGGTGGTGAGCGCATCTGGCGCAGGCGTTTTGCTGATGGAGCAGTGAGCAGTTGGCAGCCCAACTATCAGGGGCAGTCGCTGGAGCCTTCTGCACTGTTGATTGATGAGGATCGTCTTTATTTTACCGATCGCCGGGGACATCGGGTCTGCTATGCATCATTACCTGGCCTTCAGAACGTGCACTGTTGGGGTGAAAAGGGGGATGCCGCCGGTCAGTTCCGTTTCCCCTATCTGATGGGACAGGATACAGCGGGTTATCTGCTGGTGACCGATGTGCTCAATGGCCGTCTGCAGATGTTTCATCCCAATGGTCGTCTAAGCGGCACTATCGGACGCTTCGGCACGACCGTTGGAACTCTCTACCGGCCAAACGGTGTAGCTGTGTTGGAGAGTGGTGAAGTGCTGGTGTCGGATGTCTATCAAGGTTCGGTGTCGGTGTTTGCAGAAGGACGTTTTCAAGACGTGTTGCGTGATGCTCAGGGTGCCCCGCTGCAGTTCCAAGGACCGGTTGGTATGGCTGTAGCTGCTGATCGGCTCTATCTGGTCGATGCGCTGAATAACAGCTTGGAGGTGTTACGTTTGCTGCCCGCAGAGCAGCTTCCGGTCAAGACACCGGTTCAGGAGTCGCTGTTGTCCCGCAAGCAATGTCTGATCTGCCACCTCTCCTGGGATGATGGTGAACAGGCGCTGGATGCGGACCAGGCTCACCTGCTGCCGGTGACACAGCCAAAGATGTGCTTCAGTTGCCACCACGGCGCAGTGGAGGAGTCGCGCCATCAGTTGGCAGGAGGTGAGCAGCACCCAAGCCTGCCAATGCAGAAGGAGCAGCAGTGGGTGGGGGATAGCACAGCGCTGGCAGAGCCGCTACCAGGGCACCTGCCGTTGCAAGATTCAGGACATCTGCGTTGCGGAAGTTGCCATACCCCCCATCAAGCACAAGAGACCACTGCCGAAGAGACGCCGCACCCCAATAGCTGGTTGCGGAGAAGTAATGATCAGAGTGAGCTGTGTATCGACTGTCACCAGGCTGAATCGGAGACCGACCCTGCTAGCGGTTACCGTAACCATCCCCGCACCATTCGGTTGGCAGAGCCCCCTTATGTCGGTGCTGAAGGGTATACGGGGATAGCACCGTTGGCGGCAGGTCTGCCCAAGGGACTGGTTGCCCATGGGGCAAAGCTGGGCCCCGAAAAAGAGCTGATCTGTGAATCCTGTCACCGGGTGCATGGGGCTGTTGGCAAACCTCTGCTGGCTGAAAATGATAGCAATCAGTTGTGCGCCAGTTGTCATGAGCAGCAGTATGCAGCGGATCAGAAACAGGCGCATACAAAAGGCATTCACCCTGTGGCAATGACACTGGATGAACCCCTGAAGGTGGCTGGGCATGAGGTGACAGCGCTGAGTTGTAGTAGTTGCCATGAGGTGCACGGCGAAGGCAATGGTGAACTGCTGCTGCGGGGTGGGTTAACGGCAGAGGCGCTCTGTCAGGAGTGCCACCCACGCCAGCATTCCGAAAGCAAAGAGGAAGCTCACCGTAAAGGTGTGCATCCGGTCGGGGTGAAGCTGGATCAGCCGGTGGAGATCGATGGTGACACAGTGAATGAGGTGGGGTGTTTGAGCTGCCACTCAGTGCATCATGGTCAGCCGGAGAGTGCGGCGTTGCGGGTTACTGCGGCATCGGGTGAGCTGTGTCAGATCTGTCACGGTCATGCCTATGTAAAGGATTGGGCTGAGGATCAGATCGAAGCGAAGCACAAGGGCGTCCATCCGGTCAATCTGGTGTTGGAAGAGGCGGTGGAGATCAATGGCAAGAGGATCAATTCGATCACCTGCCTGAGTTGCCACTCACCCCATCAAGGTGTGGAACAGAGCGCGGCTTTGGTTGAGTCAGATCGTGATGGCATGCTGTGCAAAAACTGCCATGAACCGGAAGTGGCTGTTAAGGGGAGCGATCATGATTTGGCCCGGGTATTGCCGGACGGTGTTAATCGCCTGGATCAGCAACATCGGGAGTCTGGGCTCTGCAGCAGTTGCCATAGTCTGCATCGTGCTGGTGAAGGGGCGCGTGCTCTGTTTGTTGGGGCTGAACTGCCCAAGATGATGGATGATGAGCTGCAGCGGGACCAGGCCTGCTTTGCCTGCCATTCGGAAAAGGGACAGGCCAAGGAGAAAAAGATCGAAGCCTATACGCACCCCTATCGGCATCTGATTCTGCGTGCTGATCCTGAGCTCTATCCACTGCTGAATCCAGATGAAGAGATTGATGAGATAGGGCGTATCGCCTGTATCAGTTGTCACAATCCACACCGTTGGCAGCGCGGTGATGCAGCCGATCACTCAACTGATGAGGTGAACCCCGAAGGGAGTGTGCTGAACAGTTTTCTGCGTCAGCACAGCCCGGGTGGTGGTTTCTGTACCCATTGCCATGGACTGGAGGCGCAGCTTAAGTATAAGTACTACCACGACAGCAAGAGTCGTCAGACCATTGACGATTTCGATGGGGCCTATCTGCAGAATCGAGTCAGATCTGAATCGGTTCCGAAGTAAAAATCACCTTGCCTGTGGGGGCGCTCAGTGGCTCATCCTTGTTTTCGATGGAGATCATCAGGCGGCTGTCGGTTGCCCTTTTCGGGGGGAGACTGAGTTGCTTCCAACCGCTGTCCGGCAGTATGCCGAGGGATTTAACCCCGCCCGCGGGAGAGGTGAGCCAGATGCGGCACACCTTGCCTGGGGGCATAGGTGTCGGTGCAATAGCAGTCACTCGCAGGCTGCCTGCCTGGAGTGGTGTATCGATGAGCCAGCCTGCTTGATTTTTATCGTTCATCACCACCATTGCCGCGCCTACCGGGGCCAGGGTGGGTGATTGGGAGATGCCAATATACAGGCTAGCGCTGAGCAACAGTGCGAGTGCTGCCGTTGAGAACCCCAAGGTACGCCAGAAGAAGAGGCTGTCCCAGAGGCTTCTATTGGGCTGCGTGGGTGTTGGTGTGATGCGCTGCTCGATTCTGCTCCAGATATGCTGGGGTGGTGTGACCGGTTCACTCAGGAGCAGTAGTGGGGCGAGATGATCCTGCCATGTGGCAATCTCTTTCTGGAGCTGCTCATTGTCGCTGAGCTGCTCTTCGAATTGCTCGAGTTCATCATCACTGAGGGTGCCCAGCACATATTCGCCTGCAGTGCTCGTTTGGTCGCTCTGTTCATAAGTCATGATTCCAGACACCTCTTCAGTTGTTGCAGGCCGCGGCGGATCCAGGTTTTTATTGTGCCTAACGGTGTATTGAGCTGCTCCGCCATCTGTTCGTGTGTCAGGCCACGCAGATAAGCCATTGCGATAGTCTGCCGGGACTGTTCGTTCAGGCCCTTTAGGCACTCGGCCAGTGCTTGCGACTCATCCTGTTTCAGCATCTGCTCCAGCGGTAGAGGCGCTTGGTCGATACGTTGCTGCTGTTCCGGTATCGAGTCCAGCCCCACCTCTTTGCGTTGCCGCCGCAGTAGGTCTAACGCCTGGTTGCGGGCAATCGTCATCATCCATGTGATTGGGGCTGCCTTCTCTGGCCGGTAGCTATCCGCGCGTTGCCAGATTTTGATATAGGCCTCCTGTAAACACTCCTGGGCCCAATCTTCTCTTATTAAGATACGCAGAATAACGCCATATAGATTCGCTGAGGTGAGTTGATAGAGGCTGGCGAGGGCTTGACGGTCTTTCAACGTGCAGGCCGCTAGGAGCCGATTTAGCTCGTTATTTCTTGCGGAGGAATTTGTTGTTGGGTCTGGCAAGGCACGCCTCATTGCGATCTAAGAAACAGTCCTGAATTCAAGAGACTACTGGCAATGGCTTATTGAGACAAGGGGGATGTTAGTCAGTTAACCGGAAGTCTGGGGAAAAGGCTTGATTGTCGATCACGGCTAGGGTGCTGCTGGAGAGCTGGATAACAGTGAATAGGAGAAGAAATTGGTGACGTACCGTTTAAATTGAGAGCAGGCTGACAGTACATCCTCTTGGTTGAATACT
>JAKSCN010000492.1 GCA_022360595.1 Chromatiales bacterium | reverse complement strand
CTTGTCATCACGAATGCGGTTGAGGCGCTGCTCTTGGGTATTGTTGAACGAGATCAACGGACAGAGGAGCGCTTTGACCTCCTCAAAGCTTAGGTGGCCAAGACGGAAGCCATCCTCAATATCGATGACGCGGTAGCTGATGTCGTCGGCCGCCTCCACTAAAAATGAGAGGGGGTGACGATACCAGATCGCACGCAGCGGCTCGCGGCGTATCATGCCTGTGGCTTCGGCCACCTCTTCGAAAAGCTCTCTGTCGGCTGCAAAGAATCCCTGTTTTTTGGCGCTGACGCCGTCAAAACGGCTGCCCCCGAGCCAGGATTCACGGGGGTACTTGGTGAAAGTGGCGAGGGTTGCGCAGGTGAGCTGCAGGCCACCGTGGTTTGCCGCATTTTGCAGCCGGGTGATGATACGAAACCCCTGGGCATTACCTTCGAAGTTGAGAAAATCCTCTTTCTCACTCCCCTGCAGCACCGCTACCCGGCGCTGTCCGTAGGGGGCGCTTAGCGCCCAGTGGCGAAACGCGTCCTCACCGGAGTGGCCAAACGGTGGGTTTCCGATGTCGTGGGCCAGACAGGCCGCCGCGCAGATATCACCAAAGTCCGATGCTTCAAAGCCATCGAGTTGGTGCCGGACGATAATCTGTTCTCCTACCAATGTGGCCAGTGAGCGCCCGATACTGGAGGCTTCTAAGCTATGGGTAAGACGGGTACGGATGTAGTCGACACGCGACAGTGGGAAGACCTGGGTTTTGTCCTGCATGCGACGAAAGGCGGAGCAGAAGACGATACGATCAAAGTCGCGCTGAAAATCGGTGCGTACCGTGGTGCCCGATGGGTCTTCATCTGAACCAAGGCGTTTACGCGAAAGCAGTTGTGGCCAATTCATCGACATGCTGATTATCCATACCTGTCAGTTAGGGCCTGTTGACACTAATTTGATTGTCAACAGGCCCTAGAGTAGTTTGGCCAACATTGTAACCGACTGCACTGCAACAGCTAAGCGCTAAACACGCGGGCGTACTCTTCGGGGTCGTTGATTTGCCGGATATCGATAAAACTGCCGGAAGGGTATTTCAGCAGTTCGGGTATCACGGCCAGCACCTTTTCACCTGCCGCATCACCATCCGGAATTGCACCGCTGTTGCGGGCATCATGCAGACGTGCCAGCGCAGGGTACTCCTGGGGATCGGGGGAAGTGCAGAGATACTCCATCATTACCGAGTCGATCAGCCCGGGCGCTAAAGCGGTCAGATGGGTATCTGGAAATTCATGGGAGTAGAGCTTGGTGAGCATATTGAGTGCTGCCTTGGAGAGGGCGTAACCGCCCCATCCTTTATTGCCCAGCACCGCTGCACCGGAGGAGATCAGCACGATCTGCTTTATCGGCCGCTGCCAGTTGCAGAGCCAGTCGAGCACCACTTTGTTGGCAAGCAGATTGACATCCAAAATCTGCTGCAGCTCAACCACCGAGGTCTGATGCATCGGCTTGATCTCGCCCAGCATACCGGCGTTGAGTACTGCGATGTCCAGACCTTCCGCTTCCGAGAGCAGTGCTTCGAGGGCTAGCGGAATGGCATCGAAGTCGCTGAGGTCACAACGGATATCTTCACAATCGCCGTCCAGCCCGCAGCCTCGCCGGCTACAACCATACACCTTGCCGCCTTGCGCCAGAAACGCTTTGCTCAGCCCCAACCCCAGGCCGGAGCTATTTCCAGTGATCAACATGCTTGTCTGTGCCACAACAGATTCTCCTTAACAACTGATGGAGATTACTCTACGTCAGTTTATAACTGAGAAAAAGTGTAGAAAAAACAGAAGAGGTACACAAAAAACGCCCTTGAACCGACTCTCGTTACGTTCGAGAATGGCAGGCTGTTTTCAATTCCGGAGCGATACCCTGCCGATGTCTTCCGATAGCATCAAAATAAGAAATGCCCATCAGAACAATCTGAAAAACCTGGATCTGGAGATCCCGCTCGGTGAGTTGACGGTGGTCACCGGGGTGAGCGGTTCGGGTAAGTCATCCCTCGCCTTTGACACCGTCTATGCGGAGGGACAGCGGCGTTATGTAGAGACCTTCTCACCCTACGCCCGGCAGTTTCTTGACCGCATGGATCGACCCAAGGTGGATGGTGTTGAGGGCATTCCGCCCGCCATTGCTATCGATCAGATCAACCCGGTGCGCACTTCACGCTCCACCGTCGGCACCATGACCGAGTTGAATGATCACATTAAGCTGCTGTTTGCCCGTGCGGGCAAACCCTTCTGTCAGGGCTGCGGCCGTGAGGTTATTCATGAGACTCCAGAGGGGATCACCGATCAGTTACTGGCTGAGCACACTGGTGAGCGTGCCGTAGTCACTTTTCCGCTCACCATGCCGGAGAGCTTCTCCCCGGAGGAGTTCAAGGCACTGCTGGCCCAACAGGGTTACACCCGTATTCATTCGGAGCAGGACCATCAGCTTGAGGTGATCCAGGATCGTGTGCGCATTGAACAGGATCGCCGCGACCGTTTGGCAGAGGCGATAGAGACTGCGCTGGAACGCGGCCAGGGTTTTGTAACTGTCTACCTATTGGATGAAGAGCGCAATCCCAGCCAGGCACTGAAATTTTCGGCTGATCTACACTGCCCGGACTGCGACATCCACTACCCCAACCCGCAGCCCAACCACTTCTCCTTCAACTCACCCTTGGGCGCTTGCGACAGCTGCCGGGGCTTTGGCCGCACCATGGGGGTGGATTACGATCTGGTCATTCCCGATCAAACCAAATCACTAATCGACGGCGCTATACGCCCCTTTCAGAGTGGTAAGTCTCAAGAGTGTCAGGAAGATCTGATGCGCGCCGCAACCAAACACGGCGTGCCGACCAATGTGCCTTGGCAAGAGCTCCCCCAAGAGACGAAAGAGTGGGTCATTAAAGGAGAAGGTGATTGGGTTGAAGGGAGCAACCGCTGGTACGGCGTAGACGGCTACTTCAACTTCCTGGAGTCGAAGAGCTACAAAATGCACATCCGCGTGCTGCTCTCCAAGTACCGCGCCTATAACAGTTGTAGTAGCTGCCATGGCGCCAGACTAAAACCCAAATCGCTGGACTACCGGGTTGGCACCCTCGCCAATGCCGAAGCGGTCTGCAGTGCCGAGCAGCGCTTTCGCTCTGACGCTGTCAGTATGGCTGACGTAGTCTGGCATAGACTCCCGGGCCTCAACACCCACGACCTGATGCGCCTGTCGCTGCAGGATTGCCGCGATTTCATCAACAATCTGGAACTCCCGACACCGCTGGATCAGGCCACCGAACTGCTGTTGGGCGAGATACGCTCGCGCCTGCACTACCTCTGTGAAGTGGGCCTGGGCTATCTGACCCTCGACCGCCAGTCGCGCACCCTCTCCGGTGGAGAGGTGCAGCGCATCAATCTGACCACTGCCCTGGGCACCTCGCTGGTCAACACCCTGTTTGTTTTGGATGAACCGAGCATTGGTCTGCACCCACGGGATCTCAACCGTATTAATGGTGTACTGCAGCGCCTGCGCGATGCCGGTAACACCCTGCTGGTGGTGGAGCACGATCCGCCGATCATGTTTGCCGCCGATCGGATTCTCGACATCGGCCCGGGCCCCGGAGAGCACGGCGGTGAGATCGTCTTCTACGGCACGCCCGATAAGCTGATCCGCAGCAAAGCGTCGATGACCG
>JAKSCN010000483.1 GCA_022360595.1 Chromatiales bacterium | reverse complement strand
TGCTGGATCTACCGGAGCAGCAAAAAACAGGAGATGTACCTCTATCTCGCTCAGAAGGAGGGCTTTTCAGAGCTTCCCGAAGCGCTGCAAAAAGGCTTTGGCAGGCCTGAGCTGGTAATGGAGTTGGCGCTCACACCGGAGCGCTCACTGGCCCGCGAGGATGTTTCCAAGGTGATGGCCGCCCTGCGCGAACAAGGCTTTTTTCTCCAGATGCCCCCAAAACTTGACCCCGAACTGCACGAAGGCGAACAGACGTTCTAAGGCTTATCGGCTATGCGCGAAATTATCCTGCTGAATATCACCGGCAAAGACCACGCCGGTCTGACTGCCGCCCTGACCCAGGTATTGGCGGAAAACCAGGCCAATATTCTCGATATAGGCCAAGCGGTGATTCACGATCACCTCTCCCTTGGTATTCTGCTGGAGGTGCCACCAGCGGCGCAGTCTGGCCCGATTTTGAAAGATCTGCTATTTCAAGCCCACCAGTTGGGCCTGAACATCAACTTCACACCTATCGACGAAGATGAATATGAACGCTGGGTAGGGCTGCAGGGCAAACCCCGCTTTATAGTCACCCTGCTGGGCCGCAAACTTCCCGCCCAGATCCTCTCCCGTGTGGCGGAGATCGTCTCCAATCACGCATTCAACATCGACAGCATCACTCGCCTTTCGGGGCGCTTTTCATTGAAGACCGCCGATACAGGCAAGCGCGCCTGCATCGAATTCTCGGTACGCGGTGAGCTGAAGGATGTGGATGCCCTACGCCATGATCTGTTGGAGATCAGCAGCACCGAGGGGGTCGATATCGCCTTCCAGGCCGATGATCTCTACCGCCGCAACCGGCGCCTGATCGTGTTCGACATGGACTCTACCTTGATTCAGGTCGAGGTGATCGACGAACTGGCCAAGGCAGCCGGCGTTGGCGATCAAGTGGCCAACATCACCGAAGCGGCAATGCGCGGTGAGATCGATTTCAAAGAGAGCTTTCGCCGGCGCATGGCACTATTGGAAGGCCTGGATACTGCGGTTCTGGAAGAGATAGCCAATACCCTACCCATTACCGAAGGCGCTGAGCGGCTGATATCCAATCTGAAACGCCTGGGTTACCGTATCGGCATTCTCTCCGGCGGCTTCACCTACTTCGCCGAACACCTGAAACAGAAGCTCGGGGTCGACTATATCTCAGCCAACGAGCTGGATATTGCCGACGGCAAGGTCACCGGCAAGGTGAAAGGGGAGATTGTCGATGGCGCGAAGAAAGCCGAGCTGTTGCAGAAGATGGCTAATGAGCTGGATATCAGCCTGCAGCAGGTGATTGCCGTGGGTGACGGCGCCAACGACCTGCCGATGCTCAGTCTGGCCGGCCTGGGGGTCGCCTTTCACGCCAAGCCGGTTGTGCGCAAAAATGCCCGCCACGCCATCTCCACGCTGGGGCTGGACAGTATTCTCTATCTGCTCGGTGTGCGTGACCGTGAGGTCAGTTAGGTTTGTAGTTCGCTCTGGAGAAGGTTGGGCGCGCCATTGCGCGGGCACGCTGCCCCACCAATAGGGCGCGGATCTCATTGGCCGGCATGGGCTTGTAGAAGTAGAAGCCCTGGGCCACTTTACAGTCCATCTCCCGCAGTAACCGGCGTTGCTCATCCGTTTCCACCCCCTCGGCCACCACCGACAACCCCAGCTCATTGCTGATACCCAGGATCACTTTCAAAATAGCCCGGGAGCGTTCATCGATACAGATATCTTCGATAAAGGATTTATCGATCTTCAGGGTATCGATAGGCAACTGCATCAGATAGCTCAACGACGAGTAGCCCGTACCAAAGTCATCCAGGGCGATAGATACCCCCATATCCCGAAAGCGCTGGAGCTGGCGCTTGGCGTTTTCCAGATCACCCAGGAAGACCTGCTCGGTCACCTCAAGGCTGACCAGGCTCGGTTCTATCTCACGCGTATCGAAACGGCGCATACACTGTTCAGTAAACATCTGGCCGATAAACTGCCGGGCTGAGACATTGACTGAAACCGGCACGGCCACACCGGCCTTCATCCACTCTTTGATGTCGTGCATCGTCCGCTCCAACACCATGCGGCCTATCTCAACGATTTGACCGGTCTCTTCCGCCACATCGATAAACCGCCCCGGCAGTACCATTCCCTGATCAGGGTGCTGCCAACGAATCAACGCCTCCAGACCGATAATCCGTCCCGTCTCCATATCCACCTTGGGCTGGTAGTAATTGGTGAACTGCCGCTCCTGAATACCTTTATAGATACTGTTCTCAGTGCTGACAAAATACGAAAGCTGATCGCTCACCACCCCGGAGTAGATGCTTGCCTGCAGCTCCCGCTCACTCTTCATTCGATACATCGCTGTATCGGCACGGCTGATCAGCGTCCCGACATCTTGGCCATCGCGCGGATAAAAGGAGATTCCCAGACTGGCTGAAACCACCAGTTCGATACTCTCCAGTTTGATCGGCAGTTCAACCTTGTCGAGAATCGTCTGGGCCAGAAACAGCGCCTCTTCATCCGTCTCGACCCCCGGAGCGATAATGACAAACTCATCGCCCCCAAAGCGGCTGACGAACAGAGAGGGATCAATCTCCAACAGACGCGTGGCCAGCGCCTTCAGTAGTTTGTCACCAAATTCATGACCAAAACTGTCATTGATATTCTT
>JAKSCN010000136.1 GCA_022360595.1 Chromatiales bacterium | reverse complement strand
CGTGGAAGATCTCGATCCACCCAATATTCCCGAATAGTAGTAACACCGCACACTGCAGGAACCCCTATCATTCAGGGGTTCTTTTTTATCGCTATTCAATTTCTTACTACTCCCACCCTGCTTAGCGGCTTCGAGAGAATGGCGGTATCATTGGCTCCTGGGTCTGTTGGGGCCTGTTAACACCAATTTCAAATAGCACCGAAGGTTTAAACATGTTTACCGGTATCGTTCAGGGCACAGCAGAAGTTGTGGAGATTGTAGAGAAGACAAACTTCCGAACCCATACCATCATCCTGCCTGAACAGGCTCTAACTGAGTTACAGCCAGGAGCATCGATTGCGCATAACGGTTGCTGCCTGACGGTTAAAACGATCAATGGTAATCGTGTTTCGTTCGATCTGATGCAGGAGACACTGCGGCTGACCAATCTGGGTAAGCTAAGCGTGGGTGAACGAGTCAACTTTGAACGGGCGGCCCGTTTTGGTGATGAGATAGGAGGACATCAGATGTCCGGCCATATCATCTGCTGCGCGAGTGTGATTGATGTGATTGTCACCGAGAATAACCGTACAGTGTGGTTTGAGCTGCCGGCTGAGTTTCAGAAATATATTTTCAGTAAAGGTTATATCGGTATCGACGGCATCAGCCTCACCATTGGCGAAGTTGAGAAAAATCGGTTCAACGTCAACCTGATCCCAGAGACATTGGCCCGCACCAACATCGGCACCCGTGTTGTGGGTGATCTGATCAATATTGAAATCGACCCGCAGACCCAGGCGATAGTCGATACCGTTGAGCGGGTTATGGAGAGTCGTCAATAAGAGCAGATGAGGAGCACCCTCCCCACCTGCTGATATCAGGGGCTGGCTATATTAGTCAGCTCTTGTTGCAGAGCCCATCGGAGATATTGGCGAGAAAGATCGCCTTATGAATATCACCTAAGCTCAGCATACCGACCAATTTGCCATCCTCGGCAACAGGAATACGACGGAATTTGTGTCGCACCATTGTGGTGGCAGCACGCAGTATATGGTCGTCAGGTGCTACGGTAATGACGTTCTCTGCCATCAGCTCACGCACTTTCAAATTCACTACATCCTTATAGCGGCCCAACATGTCATCCAATGCGACCGAACCTAATCCTTCAGTCATCATCTCCTCTAGAGTTGGGAATAGGCGATGCAGCACATCTTTTTCAGCAATAAAGCCTACCATCTCATCCCCATCCAATACCGGTAAACCACTGTAGCGGTAAAGACACATCAGGGACACCACTTCCACCAGATCCGTATCAGGCGTAACCGAACGGGGTGAGCGAGACATTACTTGTTGTACCAGCATAGTTATTCATCCTCTTTTGATTTACTTCTTACTGATGCTGCAGTGCAGATCAGCCAGGAGGGGTTCTCTTTTTTTAAGACCTATTAGAGCCTTTTATCCGCCCCTCTCGGATAAACGTATACACCATAGTCCTCGGAACAAACAAGTAAGTACTCAACAAAAAGATATAGTCCATGCAATAAGCCAATTTATGGCAAAAAAACCGGAATCACTGCACCCTGTTAATTAATTGTTTATTTTTCAATCTGTTAACAGTGAAAACCAGCGTTATAAAAGTAATGAATAATGACTAAAAATAGCAAATCCAGAACATAAGAAGTTGCTTCTATTCTGAGGCAATAATGGCATTTACCGCTTCATATCACTTTGAAGCGGTAAACACGGGGCTGAAAAATTTAGCGGGAGAGGGAAAAAATGGTTAACTGGCCCTAGGGGGCCTTATCGTCTTTGGGCTCGATGCTGATCTCCTCAACCACATCAAAGTCGTCATTCAAAGCATTGAATGCTTCGGGATCAATTTGTAAAACATCAGGCTCCGTGGCATCCGCATGAGCCACCAGTTCCAATTCCAGCTCTTCGGGCATTTCGAGGGTTTGGGGTATCTCCAGTTCATCAGTCAACTCAAGATCATCCGGCAACCCAAGGCCCTCGATCACCTCTTCGGCAGGGGCCGTTGCCTCTTCGTCTTCCACCATAAGATCATCGATGGAGATATCATCCGGGCTGGCCGGACTATCTTTAAACAGGGCCGGTATTGAGTCGATATCAAGCACCTGCGCCGACTGTTCAGGGAGGGGTGTTGGTGCAGCAGCTCTCTCCTCCACCACCAAAGGATGATCGGGAATCAGATCGCGAGTCATTTCCATGACGCGCTCTTTCAATTCAAACGAGTGTTGAAACAGCTCTTCGCCCACTTCATCAAGATACTCTCTATAACTCGCTTTATCCTTTTTGAAGGCATAAATTTCGAGCAGTTTTGCTTTCAGCTCAGGGTTGGAGGGGCTCGTCTCCATCGCCTCTTTGATCAGTGTCTCTGCCGGTGTATAACGGCGATAAGCAAGATAGATATCAGCCTCAGTCAACACAGCGGCAATATCTGCAGGCGGCTCTATATAATCAGCCGTTGTGGATACATTTTCATCACTGCCTTCCAATTCCACTTCCTGAGACTCTTCAAAGACGCCGCCAAGAAGAAGGTCCTCTTCAATCTGTTCGGCTTCCCCTTTATAGCCTCCGGTTGTCGGAATCAACAGATTTTCCACCTCCTCTTCGCGCTTGCGAGTTCTGCGCAGAAACAGGAACAGAAGCAGCAGCAAGCCGCTTGCGATCACGCCGCCACCAATAAACCAGCGCTCATTCTTCCAGAAGGGCTGCACTGGCTCTATCGGCTTCAGTTGCTCTTGTTGCGCCGATTCGGGCTTGGTGGATGGCTGAGCATTCTGCTCGGGCTGCGCCGGCAACGGCTGGCTAATATCAATAGCGCCTGGCGTTGCGGGATCAGCGTCAGCCACCACAGCATCGCCATTACCACTATCCGTTGCCGGTGTTAAGGCGTGCGTGCCTGTAGCGGCGACGGCGTCTTTAGCAGAATCACCAGAGGTGGCTTCACCTTGCACAGTAGCCAGTTGTTTTTGCAATTCGGCAATGGTCTTATCTTTCTCGGCCAACGCAGCTTGCAAGGTCTCAATCTTAGTCTCCAACGCCAGCTTCAGATCGCCAAGATCACGATTAATATCCTTGACCGCACTCAGATCCTGCTCGGTATCGGCTATCTCTTCACGTAGCTGTTCATCCGGCGAAAACGGATAGACCTTCTCCCCCGGATGACTATCGAGATCCAGCAACCACTCTCTTCCGACACCCACTACGCGCAGACTTCCACGCCTGCTTGCCGCTGGTGTTTGCGGTGTGTTCGTCATCTCAGAGGCCAGCACCGTTCCCTCTGCACGCCTGGCGGGTGCTGCTGCCGTGAGTTGGCTACGTTGCTGCCAATTACTGGTTTGCGCCAAAAACAGTTGACGCGCCGTAGTCGGGTCGGTTCGTTCAATATCGCTGCGAGGTGGTATATCCAGAATTGAACCCACGCGCAAATTATTGATGTTGCTACCGACAAAAGCGTGCTCGTTCGACTGCTGGAGTGCGATCATCATCTGCTCGATGGTGACCTGTTGGTCAGGACGTATCTTATCGGCAATAACCCAGAGAGTTTCCGCTCTTTTCACCGGCCCATAGGTAGTGGCGCTACTTTGCGCTACCGCAGGCGATCGGTCTGCCGCTTTATTTACAGTGAGCTGCTGAGTAACCGGCTGCACCTCGGGGCGGTAGCTGGGTGGATCCAACAGAATCGCGTAGGTTCTACGCACCACACCCTCGCGTGAGCGCATCTGGACAATAAAATTCAGGAATGGCTCACGTATCGCATTATCGGATGTAACCATCACCTTGGGTTGGCCCTGACTATCCAGGCGGGTCTCGAATTTAAGTTTGGTCAGTAAAAAAGGACGATCCAGACCAGCCGCCTGAAAAACGTTGCCATCAGCCAGCTTAACGTGGACATCCTCTATCTCATCGGGATTGGCGGATACCAGATCAATCTCGGCGTCCAGTGGCTGGCTAAGAAAAGAGTGAACATTAATTTTGCCTAATCCCAACGCAAATAGATGGGTAGGCATTAAGATTAGGGCTAAAAATATGGAAGAAACTCGCAACATCTATTTTCCAGTTTTGATCAACTAACTTCGTTCACTCGATGAACCTCTGCCAGGAGAACAACAACGCCGTTTACAAACAAGCAGTTACAGCCGGTTATTGTAGACCAAAATGAGTACATTTGCGCACCATACCCAGGAAATAAACTCCTTCTTTACAATAAATAGTCTCAATATTGCGTATATGAATACGCAACAGCGAAGAGCCCTCATTATCAGTAAGTTTAATGGCGCGACAAAATGGCGTTAGGATAAGGCATAATTCCCTACCCTGAATCAATCCTGACTGATTAGCAAACCGATGAATAATACCAGTAAAAGTAAGGAAAATATGTGCACTGTGCAACAACAGACACTTCTTACTTACCTGAACGATGAAAACAGGCAGTTAATTACCGCACTGACAGACCGTTATCGGCTGACATTTCAGGAGGTTCGGCAGCTTGCTGAAATTACCCGTGACCTGGAGATGTGGGGAGCCGACTCCTTAGCCGAGCTGTTTCCACAACCGAAAGAAGGAGCCAGGGTCGATAAAGCGGAAAAAAAACAGCGACTGAAACAGTTGCACGCTCATTGGGATGCACTTAGGCAGCGCCCCAACAAGTACACAGAGAGCACACCAGCCTTCTCTATTAAGGCCACAGCCATTACCCGAGAAAAAGAGAAGTTGGGGCTCGGTTACTGCCCAGTGGCCTCACCCAAAACCCGCTGCTGCAATTTACTTACACTGGATGCGGTGGAGAACTGCGGTTACGGCTGCAGCTACTGCAGCATTCAATCGTTCTATTCAGATAACGAGGTCTATTTCGATAGCCGTTTTGCTGAAAAACTGGCGCAGTTGGAGATCGATCCTGACAAGCTCTATCACATCGGCACCGGGCAATCTTCCGACTCACTGATGTGGGGCAATAGTCACGGTGTACTGGATGCGCTTATCGCTTTTGCGCAACGCCATCCCAATGTCATTCTTGAACTGAAAACCAAGTCCGCCAATATTCATCACTTGCTGCGGGTGGATTTCCCCAAAAACATCATCTGTACCTGGTCCCTCAACACGCCGCCCATTATTGCCAACGAGGAGCTGGGTAGCGCTTCTCTGGAGGAGAGACTGGCCGCTGCACGCAGCATTGCCGATAAAGGCCATGTTATCGGTTTTCATTTCCACCCCATTGTCCACTACGACCAGTGGCGAGAGGATTATGGGGCAGTATTCCAACAACTGCAGCAGATGTTCACGCCTCATGAGGTGGCGCTGGTCTCTCTCGGCACACTCACCTATATCAAACCGGTAATGAAACAGATTCGGGAACGGGGCGGCAGCAGTCAAATACTCAAAATGCCGTTAGTGGAAGCGGAAGGGAAACTCTCATACCCCGACACGGTCAAACTTGATCTGTTCAGCCACGCGTTCAACAGTTTTTCGGAACAGTGGCGGAACCAGGTCTTCTTCTATCTCTGCATGGAAAACCAGCGTTTCTGGAAACCTGTGTTCGGCTATGAATACGACAACAACGAAGCCTTTGAGCAGGCGATGAAGCAGAGTTATCTGGCCAAAATTGAACGACAGCAACACTCAGAGTAGTCGGACCATAATGCGTGGCGTAAAATCTTACCTAACACTTTCTGTTATCACCCTTCTTTCCTTCATCATCCATCAGGCAGTGGCTGAGACGATCAGGATACCGGTTGCAAAAGATCTCTATGCCGATAGCCAAACGGCCAGAGAAAACAGACAGCCGATGGTGTTGCTGGTCTCCCAAGAGCACTGCCCCTTCTGCGTCCGAATCAAGCAGGACGTACTGCACCCTATTATCAAAGCGGATGATTACCAGGGACAGATTCTGATGCGCGAACTATTCATCGATCTCGACCACACGGTAACCGGCTTTCAAGGAGGGAGCCACTCCAGCGCGGCCATCGCGAGAAGTTACGGCGTTGATCTCACACCAACGCTGCTGTTTCTGGGCCCTGACGGCGAAGAGCTGGCCGAACGGATTATCGGCTACTACACCCCGGAGATGTTTTTCTTCTATGTTGATCAGGCAATCCGCGAGTCGATCGATCAGCTAGAATCTGTTAACTGAGCCTTCAACAACGACCGTTTTTTCCGCTATATACTGACTCGTTCACTGATTAGCCCATGGCTGAACTGCTATCATTAGGATAAGCTGCTAGAGAGCAATATCCAGAGAGCTTTAGGACTTACAGCATGTTTGATCAGCGCTACGACATCTACTTTGCCGGTGAGATACTGCCCGACCAGGACACGGAGAAGGTCCGGATCGCTGTTGGCAAGATCTTCAATGTCACCGGCCCCAAGCTGGAGCACCTCTTCTCCGGCAAGCCAATACGGGTCAAAGTGGATATCGATGAAGAGACCGCAGTGCAATACCGTGTCGCGTTTCGGGATGCAGGCGCATTGGTGCAGATCAGACCGACTGGCAGTGGTCCGGCACCTGCTGCCAAACCCGCCCAGGAGAAACCTTCAACCCAACCACAGCAGACAGGCAGTTTTGAACTCCTCCCGGCAAATACGGGGGATCTGCTCGATTGCGCTCCGCCCGATCCGGTCTTTCAAGAGCCAAACTTAACCGATATCACCCTCGCACCGGCTGGTGAAACCATCGTTAACCCGGAGCCTGTTCCACCCGCTGAGATCGATACCCACAACCTTACCATGAGCGAACCACGCACCGGTTCATTGGAAGATATACAGATCAAGCGGGAGCCTCAGCCGATACCCGACATCAGCCATCTGCATCTTGATAACTAGTGCCTACTTCTTAGGCGACCCTTAAAAGCTATTGATCAGCCCAGCAACGGGCTCGACAGGATAGACCAGCGGCAAAATCTTCTCCCCCAACTGCACCATCACACCCACCTGCTCCTGGCCGGCAGCGTAGATCACATAGTGGTTCTCGATATCGCCAACATTTTCCCAAATGGTCTGATCATTTGAGATTGGGGTGTGAGCAACAATCACCAAGGCATTGCTATCGAGATCAAAGCATTTGCGAAAGCGCTTAACTTCACGCCGAAAATAACCAGCCGGTTTGTTGGGTCTGCGCAGGCGGTTATTGATCAGCTCATTGGCCAGCTTCGGGTGTTCATAAATATTGACCAGTTTTTTGCGTGACACGGCACTGATGGGCGCCGCTGCATGGCAGGCTACGAATTTTTCCGAGAAGGCGACGTAAGCAAGCTGATCATAAAAGCGCTGCATCTCATCCCGATAGGCTTCACCACGCTCAGCAATCAGTGCCTTCTCCCACAGCAGACCTTGAGGCACACCACGTTTGCTGAGCTCTTCAGAAAAGCTGTCGTGGTTACCCTTGATATAAAACACCTGCTCGGGGAAGCGCAGTTTGAGCTTGAAGATGAAGTCCATAATTAACATGGAACTCTCCATCTCCTCCAGGCTTTCCTGTGCTTCATTATGTACCGCATCACCCAGAATAATCAGGCAGGCACGGCCCTTTTTCATCGCTTTTAAAAAGCCGTTCTGGCTCAACAGCGTCAGCAGGTTATCAACCTTGGCATGTAGATCACCAATGATAAACGGCGTCATGCCCGCCGGTATCTCAACCACGCCACCAGGCTTACCGCGACTATCCTGTTCACGGTAGACCTCTTGCTCCATGAGCGTATTGACCCGACGAATAACACTCAACGCCTCCTCTTCGGGAAGGCGGACAATGGGGCCACCGTAAATACTGTAGAGACGCTTCAACTTCGCCAGACGCCACTTGGCCACCTTTTTCAGCTCTTTATCTTTCGTCAATGGCGCAATACAAGCGCCATGCACCTCTTCAATATTTTTGAACACCAACTGCCCGTCGTTATTGGCAATGCTCAGATACCGGGCAGCGATATCGGTGGGCAAATGGATCAGGCTCCTCTGCTCACCCTGGTTTTTGCCTAAAATCAGCTTGTCGCCATTTTTGATACGGATGAACCCGGATATTGTCTTGTAGTACTGTTCCGGGTTAAACAGAATATAGTTTTCGACCCCATTCGCACCAGCAGGCTGATTAATCGGCCGCTCAGGATAAAGGTGCAGTGCATCGCCCTCAGGGCCAATATTGAGCTGCACGGGGTAGTTGTTCATGGACAATCGGATCTTCTTGTCACCCAACTGGTAGGATTGACTCAGGTTGACATCCTCACATTCAGCCAGGCCTGCAAAGCTCTCCTGCAAAAACTTCAACAGACTTTTCTTGTTCTTAATGCCGTGTTTTGCCATGGGTTACGTCTCTGGATCGATAATTGTCAGTGGTACACCATCACTCTCTTCCCTGACATAGACGCTCATACCCTGACGCTGAAAAAAAAGCGCAATCTGCTCATATATCAACACCTGCCGAGTCACAATCTTCAAACTGAGAGACTGCTGATCGACAGGATGGGTGTGCTGCCTTCCCCGCTCCATACGGCGCTGGTACAACACTTCCGGCTCCGGCAGCAGAAACTCAAACACATATCGCTCCTGCCAGTTAACCGAGAAAAAGTAACGCTTTTGCGGTGGAAGGGTGATACGCGAGAAATCGATTTTGGGAGCATCGAGCGCCAGCCAGCCATCATCGAAAACCGCCAGCGGTTCATCAACTCCCTGAAACGGAATACCCAGGTGAATCTCCCTGGGCCTTAAAGAGAGGGTCTGGGCCGTCCACCAGCGAGGCGAAGAGAGATCGATATAACCCTCCTCCGGCCAGCCACCCAGCTTGCTCACCTGGGTGCTCTTACCACAGCCCGGTGGACCGGTAATCAGGAGTTGCCGAAAAGTAACATCCGCAGGAAAAATCCCACCTTTTATGGTCTGCACTTCGTTGATAGCTTGAGTATCGAAGGTCTGCATACGAATAAGAGGTTGAATCGTCCAGTTAGTAAACGGCTGCGCCTGTTCGGCTTGTAAACCGATACAGGCGCAGCAGGCTCAACTAAAAATACCTTTCAGCAGGAAAAAGATCAGCGCAGCCAGAATACCACCCGCCGGCAGAGTCACCACCCAGGAGACCACGATATTGCCGATGACACGCAGATCGATCGCGCCCACACCGCGAGCCAGCCCCACCCCCATCACAGCGCCTACCGCAATCTGAGTGGTGGAGACCGGCAGACCGGTCTTGGAAGCGATCACCACTGTCGATGCCGCGGCCAGCGTCGCGCAGTAACCACGGGTTGGCGTCAACTCTGTAATCTTGGTGCCGATGGTCTGCATCACCTTGTAACCCATGGTGGCAAGCCCAACGACGATACCCGCACCACCCACGGCCAGTACCCAAATGGGCAGTCCCGCCTTCTGAGTAACGCTACCGCCGCTCTCTACAATGGCGAGAACCGCGGCCATCGGTCCAATGCCGTTGGCCACATCATTGGAACCGTGTGCAAAGGCCATCGCCGCAGCAGTAAAGATCATCAGCGGTACGAAAACCTTCTCGACACTGGCGTAGTGGAACTCCTTGTCAGCCGTCTCATCCACCTGCACCTTAT
>JAKSCN010000070.1 GCA_022360595.1 Chromatiales bacterium | reverse complement strand
GGCTCAGGCTTCGGCTCAGGCTTCGGCTCAGGCTTCGGCTCAGGCTTCGGCTCAGGCTTCGGCTCAGGCTTCGGTTCAGGTTTTGGTTCAGGGGTGTGCGCGAGGGGTTGCTCAAAACGTAGGTGAATGGTGCTCGCCTGCACCGGAGGTACCGCTTTAGGTGTTGTGGTTAGCAATTTATCCCGATAGGCCCAGACCAAGCTGGCATGCAGTGCGATAGAGAGCAGTAGCGCCACTGTGCGCCAGAGTCCGTCTCGCTGTGTCATGGTTGAGTGGTCAGGATATCCAGTGATGCCGCGCCGGCATTGCGCGCTGCATCGATCACTTTAACCGCTTTACCGAATTGTGCCTGATGATCGCCACGCAGGCGGACAAACTCTTTCTCCGGGCTATTCAATGCAGTACGGATAGCCTGTTCAAGCTCTTCATCGGGAACGGTGGTATCGTTCAGACGGAACTCTCCCCGGGGTGTGAGAGTGATCTCCACATAAGGGTTGTCACGCTGCTCATCGGCACTGGTGGCTGTCGGTAGCGTGATGTCGATACTCTGCTCTTCAATGAAGTGAGCCGTCAGCATAAAAAAGACCAGCAGTAGAAAAACGATGTCGATCAGCGGTGTGAGGTTGAGCACAACGTTGCTGCGCTGTCTGCGCTCATACCCCATCGGTCATCTCCTCCCAGTGGTGGGGAGTGGCTACTGGTTGAGAATGGCTTGTGGCGCTACCTCTGCGCTCTAACATCAGGGATATACTCTGCTCCATCGATTGGGCGCGACGTTCAACGGCGCCTTCAAGAAAGTGCAGCAGTAAGAGTAACGGGATAGCCACCGCCAGACCGACGCCTGTGGTGATCATCGCTTCCCAGATACCACCGGCCAGTGCTTGTGCATCGACTTTGCCGCCGGCTGCTTCGATCACCATAAAGGCTTTGATCATGCCGGTAATGGTGCCGAGCAGGCCAAGCAAGGGTGCTGTGTTGCCGAGGATGCCGAGGGTGCGCAGCCCAAATTCCATCCGGTGCAGCTCTTGTGAACGGGTCCTATGACCGACGTTCTGCAGATCTTTTACTCCCGCCCGATCAGCCATGACCATGTTTTGAATGATTCGAGCCTCCGGCCCGGCTAGCTTGGCCACCTGCTGTTCCGCATCCGCTTTATCGAGTAACTGGTTGAGTTGCGACCACTGCTCTCTGGGCAGTTTGGGCAGGCGTAAAAAGAGAAGATAACGCTCTAGAACAATGGCGAGACCGATACAGGAGTAGGCGGTAAGTACCCAGATGACAGGGCCGCCTTTGGTTAGGAGTTCTGTTATAGGCATGTGATGACCTGAGTGCTTTGGATAACCGCTAGGCAGGCGATTTTATTCTGATTGTGTCAGGCCATTTTTGTTTAAGGTCAAAGTGCAGGTGAATACGGTCACTTTTGGGACCGTAGCTGTGTGATATCACACAGTCACTTTATTTGGTCAGCCGTGGCTTCCTGACGCCGGGACAGTCGATCTGAATAGGCTTGGGCGTTTTGCGCTTGCGCACTTTGATGGCGGTCAGTTGTCCGCCCCAGAGACAGCCGCTGTCCAGTGACCAGGTGTTATGGCTAACCTGATAACCGAGTGTCGACCAGTGACCGAAGATGACTCGGTCAGTTTGGCTTCTTCGTCCTGGCACGCTATACCACGGGATGAAGGGGGCCGCCTGGCTGCCGATAGGCCCCTTTTCACGCAGCGCCATGTTGCCGTCGGTATCGCAGTATCGCAGTCGGGTCAGCGCGTTAATGATGAAGCGCAGGCGATCAATACCGGTGAGTGACTCTGACCAGCAGCTCGGCTGATTGCCATACATGTTATGGAGCAGTTCGGTGTATTCACTGCTGCGCAGTACGCCCTCCACCTCTTTGGCCAGCTTGCACGCCTGGGGGATATCCCACTGGGGTGGCAAGCCTGCGTGGATCAGCGTATAGCCCCTTTTTTTACTGTGATACAGGAGCGGGCGGTGGCGCAACCATTCGATCAGCTCATCGCGGTCTGGTGCCGCCAGAATGGCGTCCAAGGTGTGATCCTTGCCCATGTGACGGTTATTACCGGCGGCAACCGCCAGCAGGTGCAGGTCGTGATTGCCTAATACGCTGATGGCGCGCTCACCCAGGCTCTTCACATAGCGCAGAACTTCCAGAGAGCGCGGGCCGCGATTGACCAGATCGCCGGCTATCCAGATTTTATCTTTTTCAGGTGTGAAGCCGATTTTGTCGAGCAGGCGGCGAAAATCGTCATAACACCCCTGAATGTCGCCAATTGCGTATACAGCCATGAAGAACAGCGCCCCGTTGAGAAATCAGCTTATTGCGTGTGTGCGTTTGCAAGAGATTTTAACTGTCCGCGGTGCGTTCCCCCAAGCAGTATTTGGGCGGTAATGGCACCGATCAGGGCGAGGAACATATCCCACTGCGTGTCCCAGTTATCTCCCTGGGTGCCGAGGAAGGCTGCAGCCCCCTCTTCACTGATAAGTGCGGCCCACCACTCGATCATCTCATAGAAAGCGGAGAAGGCGAGGCAGATTGAGGTGACAACCAGGAACAGCCATTTGCCCTCTTGCAACGGAGAGCGGCGCAACAGAATTTCGCGGGCCAGAATGGCCGGGATAAAGCCTTGGGCGAAGTGACCTATGCGGTCGTAGTGATTGCGTGATAGCTCAAAGGTATCGCGAATCCAGTTGAATAGCGGCACTTCGGCATAGGTGTAAAAGCCGCCAATAATCAGGATGACGGCGTGAAGCGCCAGCAGTCGATAGAGCAGTAAGGTGAGCGGAAAGTGCTTATAGGTAGGCACCAACAGAGCAATGCCGATCATGACAGGCGCTGTCTCCAGCAGCCAGGTGACCCGGTCGGCCACCGGATCGATGCCACTTATGAGTAGAAACAGTGTGATGCCAATCAGCAGGTAGAGAGGTTCGCTGCTTTGCTGATTGGTTGTGTTGCCCATCAATGCAGTGTATTGGGCTTGGCCAGTGAGAAAGCGGGGATTGGGGCGTCGAAGTGTTCGCCGTTTTCGGTACGCATCTGATAGCTGCCATGCATGCTGCCGACCGGGGTCTCGATAGCGGCGCTGCTGGTGTAACTGAAATTCTCGCCGGGGCGCAGGAATGGCTGCTGACCGACAACACCTTCCCCAATCACCTCTTGGGTTTTTCCATCCGCGTTGGTGATAATCCAGTGACGGCCGATCAGGCGTGCGGCAGTGTCACCCTGGTTTTCGATATGAATGGTGTATGCGAAGACGTAACGGTGCTCCTCAGGGGCAGACTGTTCGTCGATATAGGTGACATTGACATCGATACTAAACTGGTTTTGCGGTGTGTCGGGCATACGTTTAACCGTGTCACTAAACTCTTTTAATTGACTGGCGCATGACGTTATCGATAGCGATGGCGAAAAGCAAGAGCAATTTTAGATTCTTATCATCTGGCCGCTATAGAGTGCATCTGATGTGATCAGGAGACCCCCATGCTCAAGCGCTGGCTGCTGTACATCCTATTGACAACTTTCGCTACCACCAGTTCTGCAGTGGATTTGGGGCAGCGGTTGTTGGCAGCGGCGGCCAGTGGGAATTCGACCATGATCGAGAGCCTTCTCAGTCAGGGGGCTGACGCCAATGCCAAAAATGGGGCAGGGCGCCCGGCGCTGGTGCTGGCAGCCTATCATGGTAATGTCCGCACCTTGCGCACGCTGCTTGGCGCCGGGGCCGATGTCAATGCGGTTGATGGTGCGGGTAATAGTGCCGTGATGGAGGCTTCAGCCTATGGTCACTTGGCGATTGTAGAGACATTGATTTTGGCCGGGGCTGATGTGAATCTGAAAAACGGCGCCGGGCATAGTGCGCTAAAGCGGGCTACATTGGGGAAGCATCAGTCGGTGGTTGAGCTGTTGCAGGCGGCAGGCGCCACGGAAGAGGCTGAATGATTCCTCATCATTCGGGCTGATGTGCTGGTCACACCGCAGTTGTCTACTGGTTCTTGGTGGTACTTCGAATCTGTTCAAGAAATCTGCATTAAATTCCTTTTTTGCGGCCTGGTGTGAAGCGGGTCAAGGCGCGATGTTGGGTGATCAGCCATGCTTCAGGTTCCAGCACTGCCGTGGAGTTCAGGAAATACACAATGCACCGTATATCGAAATGGCGGACTAAGCCGGACCCCCTGTTGGTTGTTGTTATGCTGGTGAGCATCGCATTTTCGATGACGCTGCTGCTCCAGCTCTATTGACGGGGGGAGGTTTTGGGGGAAGCAGTTTGATTCCCCCTTGTCCCTTACCCGGCTACACCCTCTCTCTAAGCGTTTTTCCTCGGGTTTCTAATTCTAATAGTGCTTCAATGTGATGCCTTGAAACAGGGCGGTCCGTTCCTGTTCTGATGCCGCAGCGATAGCTGCATCGACCAGTTCACGCTCCAGATGAGGGGCGAAAAGGGCGATAAAATCGTAGTGAAATTGGCGCAGAAAAAGACCGGGACGGAAACCGAGCCGGGTGATACTGGGCGGGAACAGGTGACTGGCGTCGAGTGCGCAGAGTCCCTGGTCCAACTCGGGTTGGTAAGCCATCTTGGCGAGAATTCCCACGCCCAGTCCAAGCTTCACGTAGGTTTTGATCACGTCGGCATCGGTCGCGGTGAGCACCACCTGGGGTTCCAGATGGTGTTGCCGAAAGGCCTCATCCAACTGTGAGCGACCGGTAAAACCGAACACGTAGGTGACAATGGGGTATTGGGCTATCGCCTCCAGGGTCAGTGGCTGCACTTGGCTCAGCGGATGGTCATGGGGGGTGATGATGGCGCGGTTCCAGTGGTAGCAGGGCATCATCAGTAGATTGCCGAAATCGGCGGTCGCTTCGGTAGCGATGGCAAAGTCAACGGCTCCGCCCGCGGCCATCTCCGAGATCTGTTCGGGATTGCCCTGGTGGATCTGTAGATCGACCTTGGGGTAATTGGTGCGGAACTGCTGGATCACCTTTGGGAGTACATAACGGGCCTGGGTGTGGGTGGTGGCAATGGAGAGTGAGCCGTTTTTCGGGTCGCTGTACTCGTTGGCTGCGTCCCGAATGGCATCCACGTCTTTGAGTACCTGTTCGGCGTGGGCGATAATTGCTTTGCCCGCCGGGGTGATGCCGGTCAGTTGGCGGCCGGAGCGCTGGAAAATAGGGACACCCAGCTCCTCCTCAAGCAGGCGAATCTGTTTGCTGACGCCGGGTTGAGAGGTAAACAGCCGGTCCGCGGCGGTGGTGACATTCAGGTTGTTTTGGGCGACAGCCAGGAGGAAACGTAACTGTTGCAGTTTCATAGGCAAAGAACCTCTGTTTAATCCTCAGTGCAGCTTTTTATTGCCTAATCCCTTGGAGCACATTAAGAACTATTTTCCTGCTGCTGATTCTCTCCGCCGTTCCGGCATCTGAGAGGGCAGGTATCTTTAGGGCCTGTTAGCACTAATTAAAGCCTAACCAAATCATCGATAATATCTATTAGATATTTCTATAGAAATAAAAGTTATTTTAATGTATTGTTCGCGTCAGCTAGAGTTTGCCTTAGATCTGTACCCGGCAGAGGGTACGTGTGTCCATCGGATTTAGGGAAATTCAGCAATGCATTTAGCCAAATCGAATGACTATAGAGACCAGCACAATCTGCTTGCAGTCACGCCGTTTGACGATGAGGGCTTTCTTCTGGATCCAGCCGAATGGAGTGAAGAAGTAGCCGTCATTTTGGCCGAGATGGAAGGTGTTGGTGAGCTGACCGCCGAACACTGGGCTGTGATAAAGGTTTTACGCGACCTCTATCTGCGCCTTGGAGCACTGCCGCCGATGCGCCGTATTTGCCGTAATAGCGCAGTCAGCCGTACCCGCGTCAAAGAGCTGTTTGGTGGCTGTCGCCAAGTGTGGCGTATTGCCGGGTTACCGCATCCTGGCGAAGAAGCACTCACCTATATGGCGTAGTAACAGGATGAAATCAGATTATTGATCTACCCGAATCAATGCAAGGGGGTGTGCAGCCCCTAAGCTTGGTACCTCCCTTCGCCCGGCCTCGACCGGGCATTTTTTTGCCCGCCGGTTTTAGGTTCAGCAGCGGCAACCAAATGGGGGTTAACAGGCCCTAGCTTGCTTGGTGACTAGCAAGGAGGTGTGCCGACTCGATAGCAGCCAGTAGGCTACCGACCTCTGCTTTGCCACTGCCGGCCAGTTCTAATGCCGTGCCGTGATCCACCGATGTGCGAATGATTGGAAGCCCCAGGGTGATATTGACCGCCTCCCCAAAGCCTTTGTGCTTCAACACCGGCAATCCCTGGTCGTGGTACATTGCCAGCGTGGCGTCGGCCTGATCCAGAAAGCGGGGCGTGTAGAGGGTGTCGGCTGGAAGTGGGCCCTGAAGCTTCATCCCTTCGGCTCTCAGTTTATCCAGCACAGGCGTGATGACTTCGATCTCCTCGCGGCCGAGGTGCCCGCCTTCACCGGCGTGGGGATTGAGGCCACAGACTAAAATAGTGGGTTCATCGATCCCAAAACGGCTGACCAGATCCCGCTCTAAGATGCGAATCACCTTCTCCAGCAGCGCCGGTGTGATGGCCGCGCTGACCTCGGCCAGAGGTAGGTGTGTGGTCGCCAGGGCCACCCGCAGACCGGGGCAGGCGAGCATCATCACCGGGTAGCCGTTGGTTAGGTCGGCTAGAAACTCGGTATGGCCAGTGAACGGTAAGCCTGCGTCGTTGATGATCCCTTTATGCACCGGTCCGGTGACCAGGCCGGCGAACTCGCCGTTCAGACAGCCTTCGGTGGCACGGCGGAGGGTGTTCAATACGTACTCCGCATTGGCGCTATTGAGCTGACCTGCCTGAGCTGGAGCGGCAAGCGGAACCGGTTGTACGGTCAGTTTTCCGGCCTCCAGTGCTACAGCCTCTCCCGGTCGATAGGGATCGATATCCAGGGGTAGGCTGAGCTGCTCGGCTCGGGCTTTGATCAACTCAGGGTCGCAAATAGCGACAAGAGCCGCGTTGCGTGACTGCTGAGCGAGTTGCACACAGAGATCGGGGCCGATACCGGCCGGTTCACCCGGTGTAAAGGCTAGAGGGGCGTGATTGCTCATGGGAACAAACTATCCAGTGCGCAGGTGCTTAGATATCGTCGAGACGAATATCGATATAGGCCTCGTCACGCAGGCGGCGCAGGTAGAGTTCATTCTCTTCCGCCATCTTACGTTTGATAATAGCCGCGCGCGCGGTAGCACGCTGGACAGTCGAGGTGTTGTCGAATTCGCGCCGCTCCAGTACTTGCGCCAGATGCCAACCGAGATCAGTACGGAAGGGTTCGGTTACCGCACCCGAGGAGAGATTCTCGATCGCTTTATCAAACTGAGCCAGCAGATCGCCAGGGCTGGTCCAGCCCAGGTCGCCACCTTTTAGGGCGCTGGATTTGTCATCTGAGTGGGAGCGTGCCAACGAGGAGAAATCCTCGCCATTTTGAATACGGGTGCGCAGTTGGCCCAGGCGGGTCCGGGCATCGTTATCGGAGGTCACTTCGTTAGTGTGAACGAGGATGTGACGCACCTTGGTTTGAGTGACCATATGGCGTTCACCACCTTTGCGGTCATTCAGACGGATGATGTGGTAGCCGCTGGGGCTGCGGATCGGGTCGCTGGTCTCGCCGATGTTCATCGCCTTAACCGTCCGGGCAAAAATGGTGGGTAGCTGGTTACCGGGGCGCCAGCCCAGGTCGCCCCCTTCCAGGGCTCGGCTGCCGTCGGAAAGAGATAGGGCTGTGGTTTTGAAATCGTCTCCCGCCCGCAACTGCTCCACCACCTGGGCGGCTTTTGCCTGGGCTTCCTGTATCTGACTGGGGGAGGCCCCTTCCGGCGTGGCGATCAGGATGTGGGAGAGGTGGTACTCACTCTGATTATCGCTGTCGCTGCCATTTTGGGTGATGTAGGTGTCCACCTCTTGGTCGCTGACCCGGATTTTATTGCGGATCTCCTGCTCTTGGAGTTGGGCC
>JAKSCN010000599.1 GCA_022360595.1 Chromatiales bacterium | reverse complement strand
GCCGGTGTCTCCACCACACAGAGCTGCGCGTCATTGCGGCTACTACTGGCGCAGAGCTGACAAAGCTCCACCTCACTAAGCGTACGGCAGCGCTGACAGTGACCGATATTCTCCATCGCATCAGCCAGCACGGCCGCCAGGCGGCGACCGCCATCACGATCACGCTCCAATAGATGGAAGGCCATACGCTGGGCCGATTTGGGGCCAACCCCCGGCAGGCAGCGTAGCGCCATCATCAACTGTTCGAGCAACGGCTGTTGGGACATAAAAGAGGCTATGACCTAGAACGGAAGTTTGAAACCGGGTGGCAACCCCATGCCTGAAGTGAGATCAGACATGCTGGACTGCATCTTGTCGGCAACCTTATGCACACCATCGTTCATCGCCGCAGCGATCAGATCTTCGAGCATCTCTTTATCATCACCAACCAGGCTGTCATCGATCTCGACACGGCGCACTTCGTGTTTGCCGTTCATGGTGATCTTCACCAGACCGCCACCTGATTCGCCGGTCACCTCTTCCTGTGCCAGACGCTCTTGTGTTTTCTGAAGATCGGCCTGCATCTTCTGGGCCTGCTTCATTAAATTACCTATTCCACCTTTCATCTAACCTTCCTCACCAAGGGAATTAATCAAATAAATCTTTACAGAGTAATAGTAGAACGAGAAACGACTATGAGTCGTTCGCCCGAATAGATTCAGGAATCAACCGCGCCCCGAGCTGCTCTTCCATCGCCTGCACGACAGGGTCTTCGGCGATATCGATCTCAGCCTGCAGCTGACGCTGGGCTTTGGCCTGAGCCTGGAGCTGGGCCGGGGTTGATGCATCTGTTTTAGCGACCGAGATCTCCAGTTTAACCTTCGTCTGCAAAAACTCCGACAGCGCTTTCTGGAGACGCTGCTCGGTGCTGGCCACCTGCAGATGTTTATAGGTCGGGTCCAACTTCAGTTGCAAGGTGGAGCCATCCCACGCCTCGAAGCTACAGTTATTGGCCAACTGCTTGGCCATAGCGGTAATTGGCATCATCTCAACCACCTGTTCCCAGCGGCTGAAATCGACATCGGCGGGATTGACTGCGGGCTGCGCCTCAGCCTGTGGTGCCGGCTGGGTGGCAGTTGCGGCAGGTGCCTGTGAAGTCTTAGGCTGCACTGGTGGCTGATTCAGGGCCTGTTTGGCTGCCTCGGCGCGCGCCGGTGCAGTCTCTTTTTTGGGAGCAACAGAGGTGGGAGCAGCAGAGGCGGCTGGCCTGGCAGCGGGTTGTGTAGCTCTTTTTCCTGTTGGTTGTGCAGGCGGCGCGTCAGAGCCATCGGGTCGAAACGCCAGCATCCGCAACATCACCATCTCGAAACCGGTCTCGGGGTCAGGCGCCAGATGCAGGTCCCGCTGACCGATCAGACCGATCTGATAGAAAAGCTGAGTATCTTCCGGTAGCAGACGCTGGGCCAGCTCCACCACCTGCTCTTTATCACCTGCGCTATCGTCCACTGCACCCGGCAGTGTCTGCTCCAGGGCGATACGGTGCAACAGTGCAAGCAGATCCTGCAGCACACCGGTGAAATCAGGGGCCATCTCGGCGATGTTGCGCACCACGGTGTGGAGCTGCTGGGCATCGAGATCGGCCAGCGCACCCACTAGCTGATGAACATGATCCTGGGCGATAGCGCCCAGCATGGAGGCCACTTCATCCTCCATCACCTGACCGCCACCAAAGGCAATGGACTGATCCATCAGGCTCAGAGCGTCGCGCATACTGCCGTCAGCGGCACGAGCCAGCAGCCTGAGGGCGGAGGCGTCGTGATGGATGCTCTCCTGCTCCAGAATACGCTGCAGATGACCACGGATCTGCTCCTGAGGCAGCCGCTTCAGATTGAACTGCAGACAACGCGACAGCACTGTCACCGGCACCTTCTGCGGATCGGTGGTGGCGAGCAGGAACTTCACATGTGGCGGTGGCTCTTCCAGGGTCTTCAGCAGCGCATTGAAACTGCTGTCGGAGAACATGTGGACTTCGTCAATCAGGTAGACTTTATAGCGGCCACGTACCGGTGCGTAGGGAACATTCTCCAGCAGCTCACGGGTCTGATCGACTTTGGTCCTGGAGGCGGCATCCACCTCCAGCAGATCGACAAAACGTCCCTCATCGATCTCTTTACAGGTTGAGCATTGACCACAGGGAGTGGAGCCAACACCGTGTTCACAGTTCAGAGACTTGGCAAAGATACGCGCCAGGGTGGTCTTCCCTACCCCACGGGTACCAGTACACAGGTAGGCGTGATGCATCCTGTCGTTATCCAGGGCATTACTCAGGGCCCGAACGACATGCTCCTGCCCCACCATTTCGCTGAAGATACGGGGGCGCCATTTTCTTGCCAATACCTGATATGACATCTTCTCTATCTAGAGCCTATGTAAATGGAAAACTGAATGGGAGAGTGTACCTCAACGGTGCAACGGTTTCACCGTCGGACTGCAGGGATAGAGAGATGGGTGGCGACCCGTACCAGCCACACCCCGGCACACGAATCCACCGTTGCGGCTGCTCCCTTCCGGGCCTGACCGGGTTCACGGTTTATCGTTGCGAGGGGACCAATACAGGCCACCATAAACAAGATATGCCCCGGCAAGCCGGGGCATCAATGGGGGGAATTATCCGCCTCTGATCAGGCTGGGTCAACAGCTCTGTTTAGAATTCACCGGAAGCACCGGCCATCATCACATCCAGCATGCTCTGATTAACGCGGATGGCTGTATCCAATACCTCGCCCGGCAGCAGTTCGCTGTTGATCAGCATATCCAGGTTGAGCATCATCAGTTGGAGCTGCCCATTCTGGTCCTCAACCAGTGAGATGCGGCACGGCATATAGCTGGAGAAGATGGGGTTGCTGATCACCATCACCCGCGCATCCATCGGATTACAGAACTGGAAGATACTCAGGTAAGGGGTCTCCACACCGCGGGCCTCCAGCTCTTTGGAGACATCCTGACGTCCTACCAGCTTCAAGTTCAGCTCAACCGCTTTTGAGAGCATCGCCTCGATAGCATCCTCTTTGGTGACACCCGCTTTCAGCGGCATCTGCGCCACCGTCTGAGTGATGTCGGTAATTCTCAAACCACCGTGATGCTTTTTCTGTACCTTGGGCTGTGGGCTTACTGCAGCCATCATCGGACGTGGCGGCACAAAGCGCTTGCCATCAACCAGCAATGCATTGTCGAGTGTCGCCAGATAGGCGGTGAGGTCCATAATCTCCGTGTCTGAGTATTCGTTGAAGGTGTCGTCTTCAGGATCATTGTCGTGGATACGCACCTGATTCTGGAACATCTTCATCGACTGGAACAGATATTCCGAGTGCTGCCCTCGCAGTGGCGGGGCCTCTTTCTTCGGTTTGCCCGCCCCGTTTTTGGCGTGGCAGGTATCACACTCATCACCGTAGATCTCTTTGCCATTATCAACTGAACCGCCGAAACGCTGAACCACGTCGAAGCGGCGGTCATAGCTAAAATCTATCGATGAAAGATAGGCGGCAACATCTTCAATATCCTGATCGCTCATCTTGTCCAACCCGGTGGTGCTGACCATCAAGGGGTTGTTGCGCTTTCCGTTCAGATAATCTTTAGTCGCCTTGACCAGATACTCTTGTGGTAAACCGGCAAGACGGGGCGAAAGCCTCCCCGAAGCCCCCTGCCCGTAGATGCCATGACAGAGCGAACAGCTGCGGTTGATGCGCTCGCCATTGGCCAGATCGGCGCCTTGGGACACCAAAGGCATTAAAAGAAGCAATAACGACAAGGATTTTCTCATGCTAGACCTCCACAATTTAGTGTTGTTATCTCGTGCCTTTAGTAGCACGTTATATTTGGATTTTTTTATATAAGGAAAACACCTTATAAAGGCTTATTATTAGTTATGAATTATTTTAATAATCAACATATTGCATCCTTACCTGGATCAAGTCTAAAGCCACATTAACATAGAGGACGGGGGGATTCTCAACCACAAATTGATTGAGGATATTGCACAGAAAAAATAGCGGACAGAGACGAAGAAAAAATAAAGTCTGAGAGATAAACAAGTGGGCTAAAGTGCTCCGACCAGTGGCTAACCAGCCACATCGGAGCACTTGAAATACCGATAAAGACCATTGGGTGCCATTACGGGCTTAGCACCCCATCATCAAGCAGAGGATCGCATCACCGTTGCCGCTACCATTCGAGTGAGACTGGTGAGGTCAAACACGGGCAGATCAAATTGCTGATACAGCTTGGGTGCAAAATGCGAGAGGTCCGTGCATTCAAGAACCAGCGCTCCCACATCCGGATTGGCCTCGAGCAGTTCAGATACTACCTGCACCAACTCTTGCTCAAAGAGTTCCATATCCAAGTCATTACGCTCTCCGCGCAGAATCACCTCGGCAAACTGCGGTTGATCCTGCATACCCGCCACAACCAACGGCTCATCTGCGATACCGACACCTGAGAGGTGATCTCTGCTCAAGGCATTTTGGTTGGCCACAACCACTCCGACCTTTTGATCCGAAGCGAGCATGCGACTTACCAACGGCACCTGAATCAAGCTCGAAATAAACACCGGGATATGCACCGCATCAGCGAGAGCTTTCTGATGTAGGGCAAGGAATCCGCAACTGCCGGTGATCGCTTTAACCCCTTCCCGCTCCAACTCTTTGGCTGCCTCGATGAATGGCTCGAGCAGGGCTGGGTCACGCTCGCGGATCAGTCGATCTACGGTGGCGCCTTTTACCATTTTATAGATCACTGGAAAATCGAAACTGGCCGGATATCTGATGTGGCCTTCCGGCTTGGGAAAGTAGGACTCCAGTGCTATCACCCCGACCGGAACATCGTAGTAACTATGGCCGCCTTTTAAGATCATATTGACACCTTCTCTATAAAACAGATAACTATCTGAAATTGGACCTGACTCTAAATTCAGTGCCCTACTATTGAAAACGCTCAGGAGAGAACGCCTCCATCTCAACTGCAGTGGGTGTACCCTGAATTGTCTGTGCAACCAGCTGACCGGTCACAGATGCCAAGGTCAAGCCCAGGTGCCCGTGACCAAACGCAAGGGTAATCTGCGGATATTTACGTAATGGACCAATCACCGGCAGTGAATCCGGTGTCGATGGGCGACTGCCAACCCAGGAGGCCTTTACAGTAGGCTCACCACCCAACATCTTTTTAGCGTGCTGCAACATGACGTTGGTACGCATCCGACTGGGAGGCGCATCAGTACCGGCAAACTCTGCGGTACCCGCAAGCCGAATCCCTTCGATCATCGGTGTCAGAAATACCGCCTTATCCAACCAGCCAACGGGACGGTTCAATTGGGTATCGTTGTTTTCCAGCATCAAGTGATACCCACGTTCACTCACCATCGGAATCTTAATGCCCAATTGGGCCGACAACCATTTGGAGGCCATTCCTGCTGCCACCACAAGATGATCGAAGGTAATCGACTGCATTGATGTCTGTACCCGCACGCCATCAGGCAATGGGTCAACAAAACCTACTCGCTCACGTAAAAAGCATCCGCCACGAGCTTCAAAGCACTCTGCGTAGCGACGGCTCAACTCTACCGGGCTGATGGTAAATCGCGTATCGGGATAAAACACGCCACCGGCATGAAATCCGGCCAGACCCGGCTCAAGTTCCCGTACCTCATCGGCACTGAGAAACTGAAGATTGACTCCTTGATCACGCCGCTCATGCAGGTCTCCAGCCTTGGCCTCTTCATAACCCTCAGGCGTTTCAAACAGCCCCAGGCACCCCTCCTTACGAACCAAACCCTCCGCCTCTGCCCTCTTCAGGAGTATCCGGTCAGCTTCCGGAGCCAAGGCCTGAAGCGCCGTCAGCGCCTGACGACCACGACTATAATTTGCCGGAAAACAGGCCTTAAAGAAGTGCCAACCGTAGGGGAGCAGATCAGGCAGGTAATGGCTCTGTAGTGAGAGAGGACTTTGGTTGTCAATCAACATCCCGGGCATCTTTCGCATCATTGCGAAACGGGCAAACGGCAATCGGGCGTAGTCGGCAAACAGCCCGGCATTACCAAATGAGGCACCTTGCCCGGGCTCATTCGAGTCAATCAGCGTGACCCGATATCCCGCTCGCTGTAACCACAGGGCGCTGGAGAGACCGACAATCCCGGCACCAATTATTCCAACATTCATATTTTGCGACATATCAATTTACGTGGTGAACCGGTCACCACGCCTCAGAACAGACTAACGGGCCGCCACGACCTGGATCTCAACCCGCAGTTCGGGGCGGGCCAAGCGCGATTCAACACACGCTCTGACCGGTGGATTGTCACTATCCACCCAGGCATCCCATACCTCGTTCATGGCTTGGAACTCACGGATATCGGTTAGCCAAATGTTGGCGCTGAGCAGGAGGGACTTGTCACTCCCGGCACGGTCCAGCAAGACTTCGATCTGCTTCAGGATTTGTTGTGTCTGTCCTGCCACATCCTGAGTCGGATCCTGCGCCACCTGTCCGGCCAGATAGACGGTATCGTTGTAACCGACAATTTGGCTCATACGGTGATTGGAGAGTTGTCGTTCAATCATCATTACTTTCCCGAATTACATAGTGGCCGAGTTAACCAGTGTGGAGTTTTTTACCGCCACTTTTTCCCGGTTAACGATCAGCAGTTGATGAGCAATCACCGGCGCCAGCACCAGCAGACCATAAAGGTCGGACTGCGCTCCTGGTATCACCAGCATCAGCGCTGCGGCAAACGTCATTAAGCGAGGTAAGAAACTGAGGGTACGCAGTGCATAACCGGTGATGGCTATACCGAAGATAAAGATACCCATGACACAAGTGGCGGTAGTCAGGATGTATTCACTCCAAGTGAAATAGTCATCCAACACAATCAACATCGCCGGCGAGTATACAAACACAAAGGGCATCATGATCTTGGCATTACCCAACTTGAATGCCGAGAGTCCGGTCTTGAAGGGGTTGGCATTGGCTATACCACCCGCTGCATAGGCTGAGGTGCAGACCGGCGGTGTGATTTCAGACAACACCCCGTAATAGAGCACAAACAGATGCGCAGCCAAGGCGGGAACGCCCAAGTTCGCCAAGGCCGGTTGGGCCACGGCACTCAGCATGATATAGAGCGCAGCCGTTGGCAACCCGGCCCCCATCAGAATGCAGGAGATGGCAATCAGGATAAGTGATACGAACAGAGTCACCTGGTCGAGTGAAAACAGCTCCACCGGAAGCCAGGATGTAATGGCCAGCAAGGCACTACCGATCTCTTGAGCACCACTGGTTACCAAAAAGCCAAGCCGGAACGCCACGCCGGTGGTGGTAATCACACCGACCACAATACCTACCGCCGCACAGGCAGCACCTACCGCCAAGGCATATTTGGCGCCAACCTTGAAGGCCTCATAAATATCACCCAAACCGATACGATTACGTGGGTTGATCATCCCCACCACCAGACAGGCGGTAATACCGGCGAAGGCCGACATATAGGGAGTGAAACCACCGAACAGAATGGTGATCAACACCACCAGCGGAATCAACGTAGGCCACCCCTCTTTCAATACCGCCATCAGCTGCGGAATTTTATCCTTGGAACAGCCCTTGAGGCCCAGTTTCTTGGCCTGAAAATGGACGATAGTGAGTACACCGATGTAGTGCATAATGGCTGGTGTCAACGCTGCCAGCACCACGGTGCCATAGGGAATCTGCAGATTCTCCGCCATGATAAAGGCAGCCGCCCCCATAATCGGTGGTGTGATCTGCCCACCCGCACTGGAAGCCGCTTCGACACCGCCGGCAAAGTGCCCGGGGTATCCCAGTTTTTTCATGTTGGGAATAGTCAATGAGCCGGTGGATACGGTATTGGCCACCGCCGAACCCGATATGGTGCCGAAGAAGGCGGAAGAGACAACACTCACCTTCGCCGGTCCACCCGCATATTTACCGGCAATCACTGTGGCGATGTCGATAAAGAACTGCCCCAGCCCCATACGCTGAGCAATCACCCCAAACAGGACAAAATGAAAAACAATGGTGGAGGCGACCCACAGGGTGATGCCGAAGATCCCTTCGGAGGGAAAATAGATATTGTTGATAAACTGCCCCCAAGTGACCCCGGGGTGGCGCAGAATATCGAACGGCAGGTACTGACCAAACAGGGCGTAACAGGCGAACAGAATGATAATCAGCGGCAATACCGGTCCTAATGTCCGCCTGGTCGCTTCCAGTACCAGAACAATCAACATGGTGCCGAAAACAATATCTATCTGCGCCGGGTTACCCTGGCGAAGCGCCTGCTCATCAATATACAGCTGAAGGCCAAAGATGCTTAGATCCAGTCCCATCCAGGTGATACCGATATAGAGTGCACTGAGCACACTCAAACCGGCAAAAGCAAAGTCGCAAATGGCGACACGACTGGTTCCGTCGGCCCTCTTGCGGTCAAACCGTTTAAAACCGGCGTAGTAGATGAAGATCATGGAGAGCACACCGGAGAGATGTATGCCCATATGCCAGTAGTTGGCTGGAATACCAAAGCCTGCGGTTACATAGTGGTAAAGCGCGAAGCAAACTAATAAGAACCCGCAAACAAACTCTAACGGCCGCGAGAGCTTTCGGGTTTGCAGTTCGGAGTCGTACTTCTCCTCCAACTCCTGCAGTTCATCAAAGGTAATCTTATCCGTCATAACAACCTCGTCTGTTGGTCGAGGGCTGGTTATCACCAGCCCTAAACTCAAGACCTAGCTGTGCCGTGTTGTGCAGCCTACTCTTACATAACCGCTACGGCAGGATTAAAGAAGGGGTGACAATCTCATCAACGTCCGGTGAGATCTATTTAATCAAGCCCTGTTCGCGATAGAAGCGTTCGGCGCCTGGATGCAATGGAATCTTGATCGACTGCAGTGCAATTTCCAGCTTGATATCTTTTGCCTTGGGGTGACCGCTGGCAAACAGCTTTTTGCTGTTTTCGTTGTACAACGCCTTGGTGATGCCGTAGATCAGATCCTCTGAAACATCCGCACTGGTCACCCACTGATCACCCACACCAACCGTTGGAACATCATAGTTCACACCCGGATAGGTACCTGCAGGAATGGTGGTGCTGTAATAGAAGGGATTACCTTTCTCGTAGATTTGGCGCTCCTCCTCGCTCGTACGGTAGAGCTCCATACCTTTACTGGAGTCGAGCTGAATCATTGCCGCTGTTGGCGCAGGCGCTACATAGAAGAAGGCGTCCAGCTGACCATCGGCAATGTGTTCCGCACTCTGCGACTGATTCAGTTCTGCCTCATCGATATTGGAGCGGTCGATATCAAAGGCCTTGAGGAAATTGAGCACTGCCACCTGGGTTCCTGAGCCGGCCTGTGCAATACCGACACGCTTACCTTTAAGATCGTTAATGGACTTGATGTCCGATCCCTTGGGCAGTACCAGGTGCAACTCTTCAGACATAAAGTTGGCAATCACCCGCAGCTTGTCGAATTTCCCTTTTTTGGCGAACTTACCTTCACCGTTGTAAGCGGTATAAGCAATATCAGAAGCGGTAAAACCGGATTCGATCTGACCGGATTGGACGGCTGTCACATTAGCCACTGAAGCGTTAGTGGCCTGGGCGATAGCCACAAGCCCGGGCACACCGCAGCTACCGCCCTTATCACAGGGACGAGACCCCGGGGGACTACTGATGGCATTGGCAATCAAGCCTGCAATGGGGAACCAAGAGCCACCTGTCCCGCCACTACCGATACGAAAAAACTGCATCTCGGCCGACTGAAGTATGGGTGACATTGCCGTAGTGGCGGCTAAAACCGACCCCACGATAAACTTCTTCATATACATAGCGAAAAACTCCTCCTCATT
>JAKSCN010000631.1 GCA_022360595.1 Chromatiales bacterium | reverse complement strand
TAGTCGGAGAAGAAGGCTTTGATCACCGGGGTGATCAGGGCCACCAGATCATCGGCCTCTTCACGTGCGTCAGTATTGGGGTGACGGTGGGCCAGGTCGATCTGCATGGCAGTCCAGACCGCCAGGGCGCGGCTACCTTCGTTGTAGGCGCGGGTAGTGAGCAACATACGGCGGATATCGGGGTGAACCAGCAATGGATCGGCTGCCTTTTCAGGTGCCTTGGTGCCGGTGGCAGCGCGGCTCTGGATACGCTCACGGGCGTATTCAACCGCATTCTGGTAGGCCACTTCACCCAGGCCCAGCCCTTGAATACCGATGGCGAGACGCTCGGCATTCATCATGGTGAACATGCAGGCGACCCCTTTGTTCTCTGGTCCTACCAGATAACCGGTCGCATCATCGAAGTTCATCACACAGGTGGACGAACCCTTGATGCCCATTTTGTGCTCGATGGCGCCACAGGCTGCGCCATTGCGCTCGCCCGGTTCGCCGTCGCCGTTGGGCAGAAACTTGGGCACCAGGAACAGGCTGATGCCGCGCACCCCGGCCGGGGCATCGGGTAGACGCCCCAGGACCAGATGCACGATATTTTCCGTCAGATCCTGCTCACCGCCGGTGATAAAGATCTTGGTGCCGGTAATGGCGTAGCTGCCGTCCTCTCGTGGTTCCGCCTTGGTGCGAACCAGCCCCAGATCGGTACCGGCGTGGGGCTCGGTCAGACACATGGTGCCGCTCCAGGTGCCTTCCGCCATCTTCGGCAGATAGGTCGCCTTCAGGTCGTCATTGGCGTGGGCGGAGAGGGCATTGATAGCGCCACGGGTGAGTCCAGGGTAGAGGCCGAAGGAGACATTGGCAGAGTTGAGCATCTCTTCCAGCATGAAGCTGATGGTCTCAGGCAACCCCTGGCCGCCATACTCGGGAGCGATCGCCAGTGAAGGCCAGCCCCCTTCGATGTAGGTCTGGTAAGCCTCTTTAAAACCTTTTGGGGTGAACACCTCACCATTCTCGAAACGACAGCCCTCCTGGTCACCGCTCTGGTTGATCGGTTGCAGGACCTCTTCGCAAACCTTGGCGCCCTCCTCAAGGATGGCATCGACCAGATCAGGAGAGACTTCATCGAAACCCGGCAG
>JAKSCN010000317.1 GCA_022360595.1 Chromatiales bacterium | reverse complement strand
CACTGAACTAGTTTGGCGCATCGACGCCGGATTGGTAGGGCGTCCATCTCATCACCCACAGTAGGAAATAATAAATGCTACGGATAATAAAGCTCTTTTTTATTTTTCTAATAATTCTGAAGTTTTTCAGTGCCTCGGTTTATGCCTTAACCGAGCTGCCTGAGGATGCTGTCTTTTTTGACGCACAGGGAGGCAGTAGTGGTTCCGGGGTTGGGCGTTATACCGATAACGGTGATGGTACGGTAACAGATAATTATACTGGGCTAACATGGATGCGTTGCCTTATGGGGCAGACTTGGGATGGAACAAGTTGTGTAGGTGATCCAATTGGCCTTTATACTTGGGATAATGCTAAGGCTTTGACGGCTGATTTCGCAGGACAGAGTGATTGGCGATTACCAACAATCCAGGAACTGCAGTCGATAGTAGATTACACTCGTAGTTATCCAGTGATTGATCCGGCCGTTTTTTCGGAAGCATACATATCGAGTACTTTCTGGTCAGGCTCATCTTTTGCCAACGATCTTCACTTTGCGTGGGGTGTCGATTTCTCCCAAGGCAGTACCGATTTATATAGTCGTAACGACTATGGGTATGTAAGGCTTGTTCGTGGCACCCCTTTTTTTGGCGCCATGGTTGCACTGAGTGATGGGACAGTGAGTGATAACAATACTGGGCTGGTCTGGATGCGCTGTGCTATGGGGCAAGTTTGGGATGGAATGACTTGTACTGGCCAGCCCAACTATTACACATGGAGTGATGCTAATTTACTGGCGGCTAATTTTGCAGGTCAAGATGATTGGCGTTTACCCACAATTCAGGAATTGCAATCTATTGTGGATTACACCACCCGTAATCCGGCTATTGACACTATCGCCTATCCGGATTTTCCATCGGAATATTACTGGGCTGAAATAACTAATGAATATGATACTCCCACTGCGTCAAGAGTGTATTTCAGTACGGGCGAAGCATCTCCGGGTAATTCCTTTTCTTTGGGAGTTGCACGCCTAGTACGTGGTGGTGAGTCTTTTGATGATTTTGATTTGTCACTCTCTGCTGGTAATGGTGGATACATAAGCAGTTTGGGATTTGCATGTTCTTATGGTGTCTGCACTCGTACCTATTCTAAAGATTGGCCGGTCACGTTAACAGCCAAGCCAGACTTAGGTTATCGTTTTGTCGGTTGGAGTGGGGCATGTAGCGGTACTAACCCCGAATGTACACTGGTTATGGATGGTGACAAAACTGTATCAGCAACTTTTGTACAAGTTTATGACGTTGCTGCTATTAGCGGTAATGGCGGTGGTGTTACCCCACGTATTTCTAAAGTAGATAAAGGTGCCTCAGCAACCTTCGTGCTTACTCCTAAAAGCGGGTATATCCTTGACAATGATGTTGGTGGGACCTGTCCGGCAGGTAGCTGGAGCGGCAACAGTTATACCACGGGAGAAATTACAAGCCGTTGTTTTATAAATTTTAGTTTTACTTCCAACAGTGCACGTGCGCGTTATAGTGATAACGGTGATGGTACAGTAACGGATAGCTACACAGGTCTCACTTGGATGCGCTGTTCTTTGGGGCAGACGTGGGATGGTACGACTTGTACTGGAACACCTGTAAGCTACACCGGGAGTGCAGCACTGGAGCTGGCTTCTGGCTTTGCAGGACACAGTGATTGGAGACTGCCGAGTATGTATGAGTTGCAGTCTATTGTCGATTACACAACCTATGACCCGTCGATTGACAGCATTCTTTTTCCAAACACACCTCCGTACACATACTGGTCAGACACCTCTCATTCCATATGGAGTGGCGAATTATGGAGGTTACTGTTTGATTTTGGTTCTTCATATTGGGGTTCCTATAATGCAGTTTCATCCGTTCGCCTTGTGCGGGGTGATCAACTTGTCGGTGATCTCGTGGTTCATGAAGGTACCGTAACTGATAGCAGCACAGGCTTAACCTGGATGCGTTGTGCAATAGGGCAAGTTTGGGATGGCGCTGCCTGCACAGGTACTGCTGGTGAATATACTTGGAATGAAGCATTGGCTTTGACTGTCAATTTTGCAGAGCAGAGTGATTGGCGGTTGCCGAATATACAGGAGTTACAGTCGATCGTAGATTACACTGCTTATCGTCCAGCGATTGACAATGGCATATTTCCGAATACGCCACTGTCTGAATTCTGGTCAAGCTCACAGAGTAACACTAATATCTACGATTACATATGGAAAATAGATTTCAGAGATGGTCGCACAAGTAGCTATTATTATTCTGATAGCACGGTCTACCATGTTCGTTTAGTCCGTGGCGGTGAGACTTTTGGTTATCATGATCTCAATCTCTCCAGTAATGGTGGGGGATCGGTTAGTAGCACAGGGTTTGACTGTGGTGATAGCTGCAGTCACCGCTATGACAAAGATTGGCCTGTCACTTTGACCGCTATCCCTGACGCTGGCTATCACTTTATTCGTTGGAGTGGTGCGTGCAGTGGTACGGACCCTCAATGCACTTTGACCATGACTGCCGATAAGACGGTTACGGCATATTTTGGTACAGAGGTGGGTTCTTCAAACTGTTCCAATGGTGTCGATCCGGTTATTCGTGGCACTGTGGTTTACACCGGTAAAGAGGCCTGCGTTGCTTCATCCTCAATCGCAACCCAATCTTCCGTTACTGTTGTCCCGGGAGCTGACGTTCTCTACAAAGCGCCACTCATCACTTTAGGTAGTGGCTTTTCAGCAGAGGTAGGTTCGCAGTTCCAGGCAGGCGCCTCTGTGGATGCCAGTGGTTATTTGGTTATTGCAAGAGCCGAAGTTAGTAATGAGCCATCTGCTCCACAAGCGGGTGGAGCAAAGAGTGGTGTTACTGGGCCTAAGTCAGCCGTGCGATTAAGCATGGATGATTTGCCCCGTAATCTGAGGGATCTGCTGGCTGCACAGGGTGCAGAAGCTTGGGATATTTTCACGGATGTAGCAGGGCAGTTCATCGTCTTTTCTAGTGATGGTGCACTGGTAAACAATGATCTGAACGGCGTGCTGGATGTGTACCTGTACGATGTAGATCAAGATTATCTACAGGTTTTGAGTAGAGGTCTGTTGGACTACAGCGCAAATGGAGCTAGTTGGCAGCCGAGAATGGATGGTGGCGGTAACTATGTGGTCTACACCTCTGAAGCGAGTGATTTGATCAAGGAAGACAATAACGGGGTGGCAGACATCTATCTCCATACCATCGCAACAGGTCTGACTGAAAGGGTGAGCAGCGATGAAAGTGGGCAGGAGAGTACCTACGCTGCTGCCAATCCAGCCATCGCAAGTGCAGCACCGCAGGTGCTCTATCAACGCCGTGGTGATGATGGATATAGTCACGTCTACAGCTATGACGCCGATTGGCCTGGGTTGGGAACGGCCAGAGTCAGCACTGCGGAGAATGATCAAGGGCAGTTGGTGGATAGCCTCTTTCCTGAGATCAGTGCAGATGGACGCTATGTTCTCTATCTGCAGACCACAGCCGATGATGTTACAGAGTTGTGGTGCCAGGCTATTCGATATGATCAGCAGCAGGGAGTGATGGCAACCTATAGCTGCCCTGAAGATTACAGTAGTGACACGCCATACCGTCCACTGTTTGCCGATGATGGTGCGGTTGGGTGGCAGCGACTCAACTAGCCTGCTAACACTAATTTGATCTCCTCTTGCTCCGGTTATTCCCGGCAGAGATCGAGCATCATTCTGGCAGCATTTGAGAGCGTGCGGCTGTGGTGCACCACAGCACCCAGCCGCCGCCTGATCTGCAGTTGTGGAAATGAGAGTATTTTCAGTTTTTTGTCTTTCAGCATGGTCTCCGGTAATAGTCCCCAACCCAGGCCGACATCGACCATCATCATCAACGTCTCCAGATAATCCGTTGCCAGCCCTGTAGTAACGCTTAATCCGAGCGGCTTCAGGGCCTCATCCAGTACTTCGCGGGTATAGGTGATTTCGGTGGTGAGAACCGCGGGGTAGCTGACCAACTGTTCGGGGTTTACCTGTTTGAGTTTGGCAAGCGGATGGTTGGGAGAAACCACGAACTGCAGCGGATCATCCCATAGCTCCATGAACTGCAGATTTTCTGACGGTTGAGTGGGGAGGGTGACAATTGCCAGCTCCAGATTGCCTTTTTCCACCTCTGCACAGGCCAGTTCGGAACCGAGAAAACGGATATCCAATGAGACGTTTGGATAGAGCGTGGCGTACTGTTTGAGTATCGGCGGCAGGCGGCGCAGGCCAATGTGATGACTGGTGCCCATGCTGAGAACGCCGCTCACCTCGCCCGAGAGGTTGGAGAGGGTGCGCCGAATATCGTCCATCTCTGCCAGCATTTTGTGGGCACGGGGCAGGAGTTGATGACCCGCCTCGGTGAGCACTACCTGACGGCCGATGCGGTCAAACAGTTTGGTGGAGAGGCTGCTCTCGAGGGTGGCGATACGTTTGCTGACGGCGGTTTTAGTAAGGTGTAGCTTCGCGGCGGCCAATGAGAAAGAGGACTGTTTCGCCACCTCGATAAAGGCCTGTAGGTTGTTGATATCCATGCGCTGACTTCAGTCTTATCAAAGCAAAGTTAGTTATTCCTTATGGGAATGGCAAATATGAAAAAGATGAATTGGAGTTATAGTGTAACCGGCGCTATGCTGTAACTTCAAATAGTGAGGTGGAATAACCATGAGCGCAAAGACACTCTACGACAAGATTTGGCAGGACCATGTGGTGCGCACCGATGACGACGGTACGGCGTTGTTGTACATCGACCGCCAGTTGGTCCATGAAGTAACCTCGCCCCAGGCTTTTGAGGGGCTGCGGTTGGCGGGACGTAAGCCTTGGCGTCCGGATGCGACTATCGCTACACCGGATCACAATGTCCCCACTCTGGGACGCGCCAAAGGGATCGACGATCCTATCGCTCGTATTCAGGTAGAGACACTGGACAAGAACTGCCAGGAGTTTGGTATTACCGAATTCGGGATGAATGACCAGCGCCAGGGCGTGGTGCACGTAATGGGGGCTGAGCAGGGGCTGATCCTGCCGGGTATGACTGTCGTTTGTGGTGACTCGCATACTGCGACTCACGGCGCTTTCGGTGCATTGGCTTTCGGTATCGGCACCTCTGAGGTGGAGCATGTATTGGCGACTCAGACCCTGATCCAGAAGAAATCAAAAACCATGCTCGTTAGCATTGATGGCGAGCTGGGCGCCGGCGTTACCGCGAAGGATATTGTGTTGGCGGTTATTGGCGAGATCGGCACTGCAGGCGGCACAGGCTATGTAATCGAGTTCGCTGGTGATGCTATTCGCAACCTCACCATGGAAGGCCGTTTGACCGTCTGTAATATGGCGATTGAAGCGGGTGCGCGTGCGGGTTTTATTGCGGTGGATGATACAACCATCGAATATCTGAAGGGTCGCCCTTATGCACCGACTGGCGAGATGTGGGATCAGGCCGAGGCCTACTGGCGTCAGCTTCACAGTGATGATGGTGCTGAGTTCGACAAGGTTGTGCGTCTCGATGCTGCCAGTATCAAGCCCCAGGTGAGTTGGGGTACTTCGCCTGAGATGGTATTGCCGGTAGATGGCGTTGTGCCCAATCCTGCCGATCAAGAAGATGCAATCAAAGCAGATGGCATGCGTCGTGCCCTTGACTATATGGGCCTGGAAGCGGGTACACCGATCAGCGATATTCGTCCGGATCACGTCTTCATCGGTTCTTGTACTAACGGCCGTATCGAAGATCTGCGTGCAGCAGCCGAGGTTGCCAAGGGCCGCAAGGTGGCCGATAACATCGCTCAGGCGCTGGTGGTTCCCGGCTCTGGTCTGGTGAAAGAGCAGGCAGAGGCCGAGGGTCTGGATAAGATTTTTACCGAGGCGGGTTTTGAGTGGCGTGAACCGGGCTGCTCCATGTGCCTGGCGATGAACGCCGATCGCCTCAAGCCGGGTGAGCGCTGTGCCTCAACCTCAAACCGCAACTTTGAGGGGCGTCAGGGCCAGGGTGGTCGCACCCATTTGGTTAGCCCGGCAATGGCCGCAGCGGCGGCTGTAACCGGTCACTTTATCGATGTGAGGGAGCTCTAATGGAAGCGTTTAAGACAATTACCAGTGTGGTTACGCCATTGGATCGTGCCAATGTGGATACCGATGCGATTATCCCCAAGCAGTTCCTGAAATCGATCAAACGTGCCGGTTTTGGTCCCTATCTGTTTGATGAGTGGCGCTATCTGGATCACGGCGAGCCGGACATGGACTGCAGTAACCGTCCTTTGAATGAGGAATTTGTGCTCAACGATGCCCGCTATCAGGGTTCCAGTGTACTGCTGGCTCGTGACAACTTTGGTTGTGGCTCATCCCGTGAGCACGCTCCCTGGGCGTTGGAAGATTACGGCTTCAAGGTGGTTATTGCCCCCAGTTTTGCCGATATCTTCTTCAATAACTGCTTTAAAAACGGCATCTTGCCCATCAAGCTGGATGACGCGGTGATCGATGGTCTGTTTGAGAAGGCCCAGCAGGCCGAAGCGCTCAGCATTACAGTTGATCTTGAGAATCAGATCCTGCGTCTGACCGATGGAGAAGAGATCAGCTTTGAGGTGGATGAGTTCCGTAAGCACTGTCTGCTGGAAGGGTTGGACGATATCGGCCTCACCTTGCAGCATGCCGATGAGATCCGCGATTTTGAGGCCAAGCGCCGTGAAACTGCCCCTTGGGTATTTGGCGGATAAATTCTGTTAAGGGGCCGGAGTCGAAGGTTCGACTCCGGCCCTGTTTCCATTTTAAAGAGTTAAGGTTAAACAATGAGCAAGAATATTTTGGTATTGCCCGGTGACGGTATTGGGCAGGAGATCGTCGCCGAGGCGGTCAAAGTACTGGCTACGCTGCGTGATGAATACGGTTTGGATATCAACATGGATGAGGCCCTGGTCGGCGGTACCGCCTACGATGCGGTAGGCACACCGTTGCCGGATACCACGGTCGAGATGGCTAAAGAGTCTGACGCCGTACTGCTGGGCGCTGTGGGTGGTACTCAGTGGGAGTCGCTGGATTACTCCGTACGCCCGGAGCGTGGTCTGCTCGGTCTGCGTAAAGAGCTGGGGCTGTTCGCTAATCTGCGTCCAGCCATCCTCTATCCGCAACTGGCGGATGCCTCCACGCTGAAGCCTGAAGTGGTTGCCGGTCTGGATATCATGATCGTTCGTGAGCTGACCGGTGGTATCTACTTCGGTGAGCCACGCGGTGTGCGCGAACTGGAGAACGGTGAGAAGCAGGGTTACAACACGCTGGTTTACCGTGAATCAGAAGTGGATCGCATTGTTCGTGTCGCCATGGATATCGCCATGAAGCGCGGCAAGCGAGTTTGCTCCGTAGATAAGGCCAATGTCCTTGAGTGTACCGAGATGTGGCGCGATGTGGCGATCAAAGTGGGTGAGGAGTATCCAGAGGTTGAGCTCTCTCACATGTATGTCGATAACGCCTCCAT
>JAKSCN010000092.1 GCA_022360595.1 Chromatiales bacterium | reverse complement strand
TTACTGGATCTCCAGGTAGAAATCTCGGGTGTGCTCCCCCTATTGATCTAAATATCGAAGATTCAACTATGCTGATAGTCCAAGGCGCCGCATGGTTATTGGAGAGGTAGTGCTGTGACCGCCGGGTGAAGTGGTCTGCGGCAGCCGTTTAACATTACTCACCGGAGCACATGATATGGAGGAGTCCATGCGGACAACGAACCCTATAGCCTCACTACTGAAAAGCAGCCCCTTCAAGCCTCTTCAGGCCCATATGCGCATCGTTATGGAGTGTGTCTCTGAAGTGCCGGGCCTGTTCAATGCACTGGCTGAGGGGGATGCAGAGGCGTTGCATGCGCAGAAAGAGAAGATTTTTGCCAAAGAGAGCGAGGCTGACACTGTCAAGAATGAACTCAGAGCGCATCTGCCCAAAAGCCTGTTCATGCCAGTGGACCGCCGCGATCTGTTAGAGCTGCTGGAGATGCAGGACGCGATTGCCAATACCGCTCAGGATATTGCCGGCCTCACCATGGAGCGGGACATGACCATTCCCGAAGGTATGGAGAGTGACCTGCTGGCCTTTGTACAGTGCTGTGTCGATACCTGCGGGAGTGCTGCGCAGATTGTTGAAGAGTTGGATGAGTTGATCGAAATGGGTTTTCGTGGCCGTGAAGCGACCAAGGTGGAAGAGATGGTCGCTACACTGAATAAAATCGAAGATGAGACCGATGAGATGGGGATCAGATTATCACGCCTGCTGTTTTCGAAAGAGGATCAGCTAAGCCCCGTGTCGGTAATATTCTGGTATCAGATGCTGCGCTGGATCGGTGGCCTGGCTGATAACGCTGAAAAGGTTGGTGATCGTATGCGCTTGTTGATCGCTCGTTAATCTCCTTCAAGGCAGTTTTCCACACATTAATGATGAAGTAGGGCGCAGTGTGAGTTGCGCATCGATAACAAAAATTTCGGGAGTCCAGTAATGGAAGTCATCTCTGAATGGGGCACGATATTTATTGTCTTGGCCGTTATCTTTGGCCTCTATATGAGCTGGGGTATCGGCGCCAACGATGTGGCCAATGCCATGGGGACCTCGGTTGGCTCGGGGGCGGTCACGGTAAAGCAGGCGATTATTATTGCTGCGATCTTTGAGTTTGCCGGCGCCTTCATTGCGGGTGGCTCGGTCACCAAAACTATTCGAAAAGGGATTATCGATCCGGGGAGTATCGCTGGTACACCGGAGCTACTGGTCTACGGTATGTTGGCGGCGCTGTTGGCGTCGGCGATCTGGCTGATGATTGCCTCTTCACGAGGCTGGCCGGTCTCTACAACACACTCCATTATTGGCGCTATTGTCGGTTTTGCCATGGTGGGGATTGGTGTCGACTCGGTCAACTGGGGCAAGATCGGGAGTATTGTGGCGAGCTGGATTGTATCGCCTATTGTCGGTGGGGTGATCGCGCTGCTGCTGATGACCAGTATCAGAAAGTTGATTCTCAATGCTGAAAACCCATTTGCCAAAGCGAAGACCTGGGCGCCGATGTATGTCTTTCTGGTCGGTTGGATCGTCTCCCTGGTGACGCTGTTCAAAGGGTTGAAGCATCTCAAGCTGGAGTT
>JAKSCN010000296.1 GCA_022360595.1 Chromatiales bacterium | reverse complement strand
GATTTTGCAGCCAAAGGCGACTACCATAATGCAACACTATGGGCCGGCCAATGGTGGCAATATCAGGTTAAGACCGCTGACCTCGGTCTGCGTGCCAAGACCTTCCTGGAAGAGAATGGCGCAAAGAAGATTAAATAACTTCCCGGTAAGTTAGTAATCTGAAGAGGGAGAGGGGGCTTATGCCCCCTCTTTCTGTAAAAGGTCATAACCATTTGTAAAACGAGGAAATGATGATGAAGTTGAAGGTCTCTTTGATCACTCTTTCACTGTTGGTGTCCGCAGGTCTGGGCAGCAATGCAATGGCGGCGGATGGTGCGGAGCTGTATAAAACCAAAACCTGCTGGTCTTGCCACGGTAAAGACGCTAATACGCCGATTATGCCTGTTTACCCTAAACTTGCCGGCCAAAATGCCGATTACGCTTTTAATCAAATGAAAGATATTAAAAGCGGTGCTCGTAGCAACGGCCAAACCGCTGCTATGAAGGGCGTTATGGGATTAGTTTCAGAAGCGGAAATGCGTGTTATCGCCGATTGGCTTGCTACCCAATGAGTGGTAGGTAGACGCTTTGATTTTTATCATACTGGGTAGTGGGTTTGGCGCATTGTTGGGAGCCCACTACACAGTTGATATCCATCAAAGATTGCTAATATCGGCTATGACACACTGCACCTTAGTTACAGAACAAGTGTTCATTGATTCAATTTGACGGTTGATGCTTTAACAGTAACTGAATCAACCTGATTTAGCGGTATAGGAGAGTGACATGAGAGTAAAGCCAATGCTGAAGACCCTGACAGCTGCCATGGGCTTGGTATTTGTAGGTGCAAGCAGCGCAGGCTGGAATGAAGCCGGCGGTGAAAAAGATGAAGCGATGCTGCTTGAGCCGGATCGCGAACGAGGTATCGCGGTATATGAGGTGTGTTCCGCATGCCATCTGTTGGAAGGTTGGGGCCTGAAAGACGGCACTTTCCCTCAATTGGCTGGTCAGCACCGTAATGTGTTGATTAAGCAGTTGGCCGATATTCGCGCACAGAACCGCGATAACCCAACTATGTATCCGTTTGCATTGGATGATCAGATCATGGGTGCGGCGGGTTATCACGCCGGTGAGATTAAAGCAGCTCAATTGGTTGCCGATGTCACTGCTTATATTGCTCAATTGCCAATGAACCCGGATCCTGGTGTAGGACCTTGGGAAGAAGGTACGCCAGAATTTGAGCAAGGCAAAAAGCTCTACGCCGATAACTGTACACAGTGTCACGGTGAAAATGGCGAAGGTAGTGATGAAAAATTCTACCCAAGAATCCACGGCCAGCACTACAACTACATGCTGCGTCAGTTTGAGTGGATTCGTGATGGCAAGCGTCGTAACGCCAATCCAGATATGGTGAAGCAGATTAAAGGTTTTAGTGATAAGGATATGCAGATGGTGATCAACTACACATCACGAGCACCAGTACCTAAAGAGCTTCTAGCGCCATCTAAAGATTGGCTAAATCCTGACTACGATTGATCTTAACAGTTGTGGTAATCATCTTGGTTACCACAATAATAGTCCTATTTCAAGGCGTGGCTTGCTAATTGTCATTGAGCGCCGCGCCTCCCAGTATTTAATATGACTATACAGAGTGGTCCAAGTGGTGGACCATTCGTTTACTACGGTTGCTTACCAAATGAATGCAGTAAATCAATCCAAGCAGACAATCATTGTCGCGCTACTCTCCTTATGTGCTATTGGACTGTTGGCAGTCATCTTCTACTCACCGGTGTGGTGGGTGTCGCTTACTGCACCCAACTATCCGGAAGAGTCCTTTCCCGATGGTGTTCGCATCCATTTCCATATGAATGGCGTATTCAATGGCTGTGAAAAGATCGAGAAGGCTGAGATTGTTGAAGATGAAGCCTTGGACTGTGTGCATGAGATGGACACGATTAACCACTATGTGGGCATGTACCCGATCGCTGCGGGTGGCCCGGTAGAACGTGCATATGGTCAGTTCCTGATACCGTTCCTGGGCGTCATGCTGCTCGGCTTTATGTGCACCAAGCCTAAAATTCGAGTGGCGATTATGGGCGGAGGTTTCGCCGCTATCACCGTCTGGATGTATTTGGCTATGTACACTGATGACGGTTTTAACCTGATGAATGAGGGCTATGTCAGTGCGCTGATTACCTCGCTGGATCAGGAGGCCACCAGTAAAGATAGCGGCAGCGATGAGATTGTTATTGGCGGTATTGTTGGTGTGCTTAAAGATTCACTGGAAGAGTCTGGTGTAGAGGTCAAATTACCGTCCGAGATCGAAGCGGAAAAGAACCAACAAGAGTTGAGCCAGAAAGCGCATCTGATCGAACAGTTGCGCCTGACTTACGATATTGACCAAAGTAAATTTGGCAAACTTGAGCCTTGGAATGGTAGCACCTATCAGGTGATGTCCTGGCACTACGGTAAGAGCCTGGGCCGTTACTTCAATAACCAGGAAGAGATCGTGCCGATGGTTTCAACCCTGAGCTCGGCAATTAACGTCGTCTTTGTGGGGTTGATTCTTGCCATGGGACTGCTTATTTTCGGCGCACGTAAAAACAGCGGTATTTTATACTGGGTGCTGGTGCTGGTTCCGATGGCGCTGCCAGTATTTTTCATTATCGATTACTCAGCATGGCTGTGGTGGTATGGCCACACCCTGAATGATATGGGGGCCTTCTCAGTCAAGCCGTTTATGCCGACTGTATTTGGACAGGGTAAGGTG
>JAKSCN010000399.1 GCA_022360595.1 Chromatiales bacterium | reverse complement strand
ACCGAATCCACACTAACACCAAACTGCTCCTTCCCCATCTCAAAGATAATAATGCGGCCCTTCTCCAAAGAGCCCGTACTCTCAAAGCCAAATAATACGCGGGATGACAGGACGGCCACCACACTTCCCCGCACATTCAGAATACCCTCTGTAAAACGAGGTGAACCCGGAACCGGCACTGGGTCTGAGTAAGGAATAATTTCTTTTATCTCATCAACGGGATGCACGTAGGTTTCTTCTCCCACGTCAAAGCTAATCCATTGGTCACCGATCAATACGCACCTCTTAAATAGCTGCCACACATAGGCTGGAGCTTAAATATTGTTTAGTGTACTATGCTTTGTACTCTAAGCAATATTTCTAAGAATTTCGACCATAAGCTCCATAACCTGAGGTTTTTATGTCTTTGCGGGCTTTTCCTGCCCATAAAATTTGCTTAGCTCACTAATTAAAGAACATATATTTCGGAGGCTTTTTGTCTGAGGTAGAGAGTATTTTGTTGAGATTGCCAAGGTTTGAGGATGGCATGAACGTGTTTCGTTTAATTGAGGGCTGCCCACCACTGGATGTTAACTCCAGCTACTGCAACCTGCTGCAATGCAGTCATTTTGCCAACACATCAGTAGCGGCAGAGCAGGACGGAGATATTGTGGGCTTTATCTCAGGTTACGCCATACCTGAACGCGCCAACACCTTGTTTGTCTGGCAGGTGGCCGTTTCTGAGCAGGCCAGAGGGATTGGACTGGCATCGCGCATGCTTGCTCATATCTTAGCCCGCCCAAAGTGCAACGGCTTTCGCTACCTGGAAACCACTATCACCAAAGAAAACCAAGCATCCTGGGCTTTATTCAGAAGCTTCGCCAAGAAGCAGGAAGCCGACTTTCAATCATCTGTGTGGATGGATAAAGAAACGCATTTTGCCGGGCAACACGACTCTGAAACGCTTGTGCGCATCGGCCCCTTTAACCTAAAAAAATCAGTTGGATCGTAGCGAGGGCGTCTAGGGTGCCGAAGATAAAGCGCTTTTTTCAAATTTTAAGCGATCCCGTAGTCATTCTACTGGTGAGTTTAAAATTTGGAAAAAGCGCTTTAGATTCAGAGCCATAGGCGGCCGCAGTAGATCCAACTGATTTTTTTAGGTTTAACCCACACAGTTAACACACGAACAGAGAAACCGCATGAAGATTTTTGACGAAATTGAATCCGAAGTACAGAGCTATGCCCGTGCCTTCCCCCGCATTTTTAATCGCGCCAAGGGTGAGGTGATGTGGGATGAGGAAGGCAATCAATATCTGGACTTTCTGGCCGGGGCCGGAACCCTCAACTACGGACACAATAATCCAGCCTTTAAAGAAATCTTACTCGATTACATTCAAAATGACGGCATCACCCACGGCTTGGATATGCACACCAAAGCCAAAGGCGAGTTCTTGCAGGCCTTTAATGACAAGATTTTGAAGCCTCGCAACATGGAATATGTCGTGCAGTTCACTGGCCCCACCGGCACCAATGCCGTCGAAGCTGCGATGAAAATTGCACGTAATGTGACAGGCCAGCAAAACATCGTCACCTTCACCAATGGCTTTCACGGCGTGAGCCTTGGGTCATTAGCGGCAACAGGAAACTCTCACCATCGCGATGCTGCGGGTGTGAGCCTCAGCGGTACACACCGTATGCCCTATGATGGCTATCTGGGTGAGAATATCGATACCACCGAATATCTGGATAAGGTGCTGTCCGATTCCAGTAGCGGAATCAATTCTCCTGCAGCAGTGATTGTGGAAACAGTTCAAGGTGAGGGCGGCATTAATGCTGCTAGTGTTGAGTGGCTGCAAAACCTTCAGACTGTCTGCAAAAAACACGGTTTATTACTCATTGTCGATGACATCCAGGCTGGCTGTGGTCGCACTGGTGACTATTTTAGTTTTGAAGAGGCCGGTATTGAGCCAGACATCATTACGCTATCCAAATCCTTAGGAGGCTACGGCTTACCTTTTGCCGTGGTACTGATGAAGCCAGAACTGGACCAATGGAAACCCGGTGAACATAACGGCACCTTCCGGGGTAACAACCTGGCCTTTGTGACAGCCAAAGCGGCGCTTGAGCACTACTGGTCTGATCAACAATTCTCCGAAGACATCAAGCGCAAAGGGCGCTATATATCTCAACGCTTAGAGAATATTGTCAGCCAATACGGTAAAGGCAGCTTTACGACCAAAGGTCGGGGCATGTTTCAGGGCATCAATTGCGTCAATGGGGAGATCGCTGGAAAAATTACCAGCAGCGCGTTTAAGAAAGGCCTCATTATCGAGACCAGTGGCGCTGATGATCACGTCGTGAAATTTCTGTGCCCATTAATTATTAGTGACGACAACCTGGAAAAAGGCATTGATATCGTTGAATCCGCCATCCGGGAAGTCTGCGCCAAAGTCGATGAAATTCCTGAAGAGAAAGTGTATTTCGATGCAAGTTAACAATCTCGATCAGCCACCGTGGAAGATAAGCGGAAAATTAAAATATGGCCTGGCAACATAGCCACGCTCACCGCTAAGCAAACGATGCTTATAGAACTGACAACGCAGAAGGAAAGGTAACTTTATGATCGTTAGAAAATTATCAGAGGCCAATCAGTCCAACCGAAGAGTTGTGTCTCCGGATGGCAACTGGGAAAGCACGCGCCTCCTGCTGAAGGAAGACCAGATGGGTTTTTCCTTTCATATCACCACAATTTACCAGGGCGCTGACTTTCAGATGCACTACCAAAATCACCTGGAGTCAGTGTACTGCGTATCGGGGAAAGGTGAAGTGGAAACCCTCGCAGACGGGAAAAAATTTCCCATTGAGCCGGGCACCATCTACATCCTGGACAAGCACGACAAACACGTATTGCGGGCATTTGAAGAGATGACCATGGCCTGTGTATTTAACCCTCCGCTCAATGGAAAAGAGGTACACAATGCAGAAGGTGCCTATGAGCTGGAAGCCAAAGCCATCGAAGAGTAAGGACCAGTATTATGAATGACGCTGTATTCGATCAATCACCGGAGAACGCATTGACGAACGAAACGGATGTGTATCCATCGAGAAATGGACAGCCCTCCAAATTGGTAGAGAGACAAGACCCTACTGTCTACGCAGCTAAAGAAACGCGCCCTCCCATTGATCAGTCTCTTATCGACAGCTACGACAAACAGGGGTTTGTCGTGTTAGATAACGTGTTCACCCCCGAGGAGGTGGACAGCTTTCAACAAGAGCTGGAGCGCCTCAGAACAGATCCGGAGATTAAAAACTCCGGAGAGGTCATCACCGAACCAAGCAGCAATGACATCCGCTCAGTGTTTCGTGTACACGAAAATAGCCCCCGCTTTAAAGCGCTTTCGGCGGATACGCGACTAACTGACCTGGCGCGCTTTCTATTGAATGATGATGTGTATATTCACCAGTCTCGGCTGAACTACAAACCAGGATTTCGGGGCAAGGAGTTCTACTGGCATTCAGATT
>JAKSCN010000012.1 GCA_022360595.1 Chromatiales bacterium | reverse complement strand
TGTGGAAGGGTTTGACCAGATAGTCATCGGCGCCGGCTTCCAGCCCCTCCACCTTATCCTGCCAATTGCCACGGGCGGTAAGAACCAGCACCGGATAGGAAAAGCCCTCCTGACGCAGTGTTTTAATCAGCTCAATACCGGAAAGTTTGGGTAACCCAATATCGATCACTGCCACATCATAGGGGTACTCACGCCCCTGAAACAGCCCTTCTGCACCATCGGCAGCGGTATCAACCGTGTAGCCCTTTGCCTGCAACTGCTGCTGAAGCTGCTCACGCAGGCTCTGCTCATCTTCCACTATCAGTAAACGCATCTGGTCTCTCAGAGTCTGATTTCTTGGCAAATTAGCGTGAAGATGGCAGTCGCTTGCCTGTTTTAGGATCAATACGCAGACGCTTGACTTTGCCCTCTTTGGTCAATACCCGAATACGATAGACCTCTTTGCCACCGGAACGGCCGGTCTCTGCAGAGAGTACTCGCCCGCCCCGCTTCCGAACTTTCGATACCGCTCGATCCAGAGTCAGGCTCTTGTCACTCTGGCCCATACCCCGCCCCGAACTATTACGGGGCTCCTGGGCCCAAAGCTGGCTACTGCCAATCAGGCAGCAGAGCACTCCAGCAATGACAAATGATCTACGCTTCACATCAGCTCCTTATGGACTCGCCCCTTAATACCTCGGGCTAACTTCGACACGCACAGGGAGGAATTTCCCCGGATGTTCATCTGTTGTAGTCCAGAAAGTTTTACCCGCATAACGGTATTTTACACGATAGCCGGTCAGCTCTTCCCGCTCTTCATAATTATCGACAACTTCACAACGACGCTCTTTGGTCACATAACTATCAGAGTGGCCGCGCTTACCTATATCATGTCCTACAGATGCTCCCAATATAGCACCTGCCGCAGTCATTGCCTTATTACCACTGCCTTTGCCGAACTGATTACCCACAACCCCACCGATAATGGCGCCGGTAATGGTCGGTGTTGCGGAATCGCGGCCATAACCTCTCTCGCGGTAACGTACGGTCTCAGTCCAGCACCGCTCTTCCGGACGATTCACTTGCACAACGGCATAGACCGGTTCAACATTAAGCACTTTGGCCCGGTCATGGAATGAACGTTCCGCCATTGCGGTACCGGAAATCACTAACAGACCCAGGCTGGTGGCTAGTAGCGTTTTTTTCATCATTCTGCTCCTTCATCACAGTTAAAAGATTGCGCTATCAGATCGTCTATGGTGGTAAGATATGCCACCTATCCTGAACACCGCCTGAACGGGACGGTCAGAAAAGAAAAACAACATCGCCTTGCTGCTGAGAACTCACAGTCAAGGCCTCCGACTATCGGTAAATGGAACCTCTTTTTATGAAGAAGATTGCACAACTGTTGCTATTTGTTAGCCTGCTCCCGCTCCAGGTGCAGAGCGCCTCGCCACCACCAGCACGGGTGGTCACCGTTCCGGTGGAAGAGCAGGAGATGGCGGCGACCCAGGCACTCTCCGGCATTGTCGATTTCGACAGAATCTCCGCAGTTTCCGGTGAAGTTTCTGGCCTGATCACCAAGCTCCATATATCAGAAGGGAAGCAGTTCAAGGCGGGGGATCCGCTACTGGAACTCAATACCGACCTGATCCGTAAAGACATCGATATCAAGAACAAAGAGAAAGCCCAGGTCAGTGCCGACTTAGAGAAGGTTGGGCGTACCCTCAAACGCCTGGAAAGCCTGCTGCAAAAGAATTCGGCCAGTCGCCAGGCCTATGATGACGCACGGTTTGACCATCGCTCCCTGCAAAAAAAGCGTGAAACCCTGGACGAAGAGCTGCAGCGTCTGAAACTGCAACTGGATAAGAGCGTGGTGCGTGCGCCATTCAACGGCATTGTGCTAGAGAAACAGAAAGAGCAAGGCGAATGGTTAGCGCCCGGCATGCCGGTCTGCCGCCTCGCCTCCACTGAAGATCTGGTGGTAAAAGTCGCTGTATCGGAAAACATGGCTAAATTTCAACAGGTTGGGCAGACTATCCCTATCAGTATCAATGCCCTCGATCTTCGCCTAACCGGCACGGTAAAAGGTTTTATCCCGGTTGCAGATCTACGTAGCAAAAGCGCACTATTGAAGATCACTATCCCCTACCAGCCCGGCGTCATGCAGAACATGACGGCCTCTGCCGAAGTGGCGGCTGGGCGCAAGCAGACCCTGCAGATGATTCCCCGCGATGCGGTGGTGCGCATGAACGGCAAGACATTCGTCTATAGCATCAAAGAGGATAAAGCCCAACTCATCCCGGTCACCATTATCTCACGCACCGACATAGCGATTGGTGTGAACCAAAACAGTATCCGTAAGGGAATGCCTGTGGTGATCGATGGCAATGACCGTCTGCGCCCGAATCAGGCAGTTCAGGTAATTAGCAATTAAGGGTGACCATGGATCTCGTCAAACTCTCAATTAAACAACCGGTCTCGACCTTCTCCGCCGTTATTCTGGTGGTGTTGTTCGGTATTATTGGCCTGACCCGTCTGCCGATTCAGCTCACCCCCGATGTGGAAGCACCGAAAATCAGCATCAATACCAACTGGGGCGGCGCCAGCCCCTATGAGATCGAAAAAGAGATCATTGAAGACCAGGAGGATGTGCTGAAGAGTGTGACCGGGCTCACCCTGATGGAGAGTTCCAGCTACAACAACTACGGCACCATCAACCTCACCTTTAAAGTGGGCACCGACCTGGATCAGGCGATGGTGCGGGTCACCAATAAGCTGAACGAGGTGAAGAGCTATCCCGAGAACGCCGATAAACCGGTGGTCAGCACCTCCAGCGCCGAAAACTCACCGGTCATCTGGATGATGCTGAAGTCCAAGGAGGGCGACCCCGGACGGATAAAGAACTTCCGCACCTTCTTTGAAAACGAGGTAAGACACAGTCTGGAGCGCGTGCCTGGTGTCGGCTCCCTGTTTGTGTTCGGCGGTGCCGAGAAGCGTCTGGAGGTGACCGTCGCACCGGACAAACTGGCCAGCCACGGCATCACACTGGGGCGTGTTATCGAGCGCATCAACAGCGCCAACAGCGACGTCTCAGCCGGTGTACTGCCGTTATCCAAGCGCAACTACCGGGTGCGCACCACCAGCCAGTTTCAATCCCCTGCTGATGTCAGTGAGGTGCTGATCAGTGACGATGGCCTGCGCCGCATCTATCTGAGTGATATCGCCACCACCGGATTTGGTTACACCTCTGATCCGCCGGCGGTACTGCATAATGGCCAGCCGATGATCGTCACCGGCATCCGTAAAGAGGCCGGCGCCAACGTGTTGGAGCTGACCGCCCAGATGCGCCAAGTAGTGGATGAGCTGAACGCTGGAGTATTGGCCCAGGAGGGGCTCTACTACGACTGGGTCTATGACCAGACCCCCTATATCAACACCGCTATCAATACCGTCCAGACCAATCTTTTAATTGGCGGCGCCTTGGCCATTGGCGTGTTGCTGCTATTTCTGCGCTCAGTCAGCTCCACCCTGACTGTTGCCATCGCCATCCCTATCTCGGTAATGGGTACGTTCTTTTTCATGTACCTGTTTGATCGCAATATCAACGTTATCAGTCTGGCGGGGATCACCTTTGCGGTGGGCATGCTGGTCGATAACTCAATTGTGGTGCTGGAGAACATCGACCGACACCGACGCATGGGTAAAGATCCCTTCCGGGCCTCTTACGAAGGCACCAAAGAGGTCTGGGGAGCCGTGCTCGCATCCACGGTAACCACCGTTGCGGTATTCCTCCCGGTGATTTTCATCGAAGAGGAGGCGGGTCAGCTGTTTCGGGATATCGCGATCGCCATCACCGCATCAATTGTGCTCAGCCTGTTTGTCTCGATTTCAGTCATCCCGGCAGTGACCCACAAATTCTACGGCCTGGCCAAGCGTAATCATAATATCGATCCAGGAGCCAAAGATAACAGACGTGGCAATCTGTTCGTGCGCACCTTGATGTGGCTGTCGGGGTTAACCCTGAAAAACAGTTTTACGCGGCTCTTCACCGTCGCCCTGTTCACTGCTGCTTCGATCACCGTGGTGGTGGCGCTGCTGCCAAAGGCAGAGTATCTGCCTCAAGGCAACCGCAATCTGATTCTCAACATCCTGGTTCCCCCGCCCGGCTACTCAAACGAGAAGCGTGGCGAAATTGGTGACTACATCTATCAGCGCACCAAACGGCACCTGGAAGAGGACTACGTGGACGACGTGCCACAGATCAAGAATCTCTTCTATGTCGCTTCGGACGCCATCACCCTGTTTGGCGGCACCAGCTACCACGATACCGAAGCGCGCAAAATGATGCCGCTGTTCACCAATATCATGAACAGCATTCCAGGTATGTTTGGGGTTAGCATTCAGCGCGGGATTTTTGAGTCGGGTATCGGCCAGGGCCGTACCGTGGACGTCAATGTCTCAGGACGCAATATCAGCGAAATCGTTGCGGCCACCCGCACACTATTCGGCGCCCTGAAACAGGCTATTCCGAACGCTCAAGTGCGACCGGTCCCCTCGCTGGAGATCAGTTACCCGGAGGCCAACCTGCAACCCCACCGCTCTCAGGTGGTGGCCAATGGTCTCTCGGAACAGGAGCTGGGGGTCTATATCGATGTCTTGATGGATGGCCGCAAAATCGGCGAGTACAAGCCTGACGGCACCAAGGTGATGGATCTGGTGGTAAAAAGCGCCGGCCAATCGGTCCAGAGTCCCGAGGATATTCTCAACAGCACCATATCCAACGCCTACGGCTCACTGGTGCGCATCGGGGATCTGGTCAATCTGGACTACGGCCAGGGCATGACCCAGATCGACCATCTGGAGCGCAAGCGCAATATTCGTCTGGAGGTCACCCCACCCGATGAGATGCCGCTGGAATCAGCGATGGAGTTGATCTCAGGCGACCTGGTGCCCAACCTGGAGCAGAGCGGCAAACTCAACGGCGCCCAGATCACTATCGGCGGTAACGCCGATAAGCTCAGCATCACTCGCGATGCCCTGAAATGGAATTTCATTCTGGCCGTGGTAATCACCTATCTCCTGATGTCAGCGCTGTTTGGCAACTACATCTATCCGATGCTGATCATGCTCTCGGTGCCCCTCGCTGCCGCTGGCGGTTTCATCGGTCTGGCGTTAGTGAACCAGTTCATCGCCCCACAACCTTTCGATATCCTGGTAATGCTCGGGTTTATCATTCTGGTGGGCACGGTGGTCAATAATGCCATTCTGATCGTTCATCAATCCCTCAATAACGTCCGTTTTGAGGGTATGCGTGGACTTGAGGCGGTAACCAACTCGGTGCGCACCCGTATCCGCCCCATCTTCATGAGTACCACAACCAGCCTGTTTGGCCTGCTGCCGCTGGTATTGGCGCAAGGTTCGGGTACGGAACTTTATCGAGGGCTGGGAAGTGTGATCTTAGGCGGCCTGGCAGTCTCAACACTGTTGACGCTGTTTGTAATACCGGCCCTGCTGGCTTTTTTGATTCGCTTTGAAGAGCCGAAGAGAGACCAGGCAGTAACTGCTTGATATCGGGATATTAATCCCAATTTAGAGCTAACAGGCCCTAATATATACCTATAAACCGACCCAGTGAGTGGAGTAACTATGCCCTACTTTATCTACCAGATTGACGACAACAAGCAGCTCACCTACCTGGATCAAAATAGCAATTATCGTCAAGCCAGAGATCAGGCACGTGAGCTGCGAGCCAATCAATCCCCTGATGACAAGACAGCGATTAAACTGATTTTTGCTCAAAATCAGAATGAAGCCGAACGCCTGCTGACCACCACCCGCGAAGCACCCATTGTCGGTGATGACTAACCCCACATTGTCCAGGAGATGCCGACATCTCCTGGCACATCCAATGAATATTGATATTTTTGATCTATACTAAAAAATAAACTAATTAACAATCTTCACAGTTTTTTACCGACATAAACCTTATTAGCCTTTATCATTCACCCTAGGGTCTGTTAATGATACGTTGAGCTTGAAAAAGCACCAATCAAAGCACGAGCAGCGTAGTTAGTTGCTCCAAACTAAGCGACCAGCAACGTTGAGTGGCGCTTTATTAGACTCCACCGGCAAGACCAAGGCCATTGCCGATGATGATCAAATTAGTGTTAACACCCTAGTATATATGGGAAACACAAATTACTATGTGGGTAGGGAGATCATCAGAAAAACATCAAAAAATCTAGGGGCTTAAGCTAAACATATAGGCTGTACGAGCCGATAGACAAACAACAATTTCAGATTCACTGAAGGATCTTAAAATGGACAAGCCGGGGGCTAAACTGGACACTCAACACAATCTGACCAGATACAAATCTTTGGTCAGTGAGTGCAAGGACCTCTTAGTGGTACTACTGACCACCCAGCTCGAAGAGATGTTTGAGCAGGCGACGCCCACGCTTCTCGATTTTTCCGATAAAGCAGAAACCAACGATAAACAGCGCCTGTTCTACGACGCGATCAACCAGATAAAGAAATTGCGGGACGAGGTGGAGTACACCTTTCGGGAAGAGATCGGCATCGGTTTTGAGGTGTTCTCCAAAGGCAACACCATCCCCTCTGCCGGAAAGTCAGTCAATGTAAATCAGGAAGGAGAGCTCTCCATTGTTGACAATCAAGAGCTGGAAGAGCACATCGCCTCAGAGCGGATTGTCTCCAAGACCGAAAATCACTGGTATCAAGAACTCTACGGCCTGAGCAAGCGTATGGGCCTGATCCAGGGGGGCGTAGAACTCTCCATGGAGGAGATCCCAGGTGGTCCGGCCCACACCATGTACGCCTTTGAGGTAGCCGCCAGGCGGTTTGAGTTTGATTTGACCGTACTGCTGATAATCTACGCCCTGTTTGATAAGTACGTCATGCAGCAGTCGGGGGACCTGTATGAAAGCTACAACGCGAAATTGATTGAGGCAGGTATCTTTCCCAATCTCAAACTGACTATCAACAAACCTAATACCTATCACAGCTCAGAAGCTGATCTGGTTCAGAGCGTTCCATTACCGAATGACGGCAACCGGGAAACACAACCCACGCCACCGCCATCCGACGCAGCAAAGACACCTGCACCTCAGACGCAACAACCCAGTGCATTTTCCCCAACAGCAGCCAACTATGACCTGTCATCCCAGCAAAAAGGCGAAATCAGCACTGAGCGCGCCGCCAACATCGCCATCGGTGAAGAGATTTTTCAATCAATTCGATCCATTATGGCGGACCGACGCCGTGCAGACCCCTCGTTCCGCAACCACCCGGAGATCAATCCTTCGATTAAGGGTGTTGTGATGACCGAAAGACCAGAACTGGTGGCCAGCCTGCACACGATTCAACCACCCAGCGGCACAGCCTACATACCGGGCTTCGAAGACACTGAAGTTGAACCGGATAATATCGAGATCGATCACGGTCTCCTCCAGGAGATACGGGCAACGCTGGTCACTGAGCGCGACAAGCTCTATAACAGCGTCGATAAAAACACCATCCCCACCGCCGATTTGGATACCATCGAACTGGTGGGGATGCTGTTCGAGCACGTCCTGAACGATGAGGAGCTACCCAATATCGTCAAGGCGCTGATCAGTCATCTGCACACTCCCTATTTGAAAATCGCCATTATTGATCAATCATTTTTGGTGGACGCCGAGCACACCGCTCGTCAGCTCCTGAATCAGGTTGTCGACGCCGGCAAGCAGTGGGTTGACGAACAGAACCTGCACAGCGGTCTCTACTACCCCATGAAAGAGATCGTCAACGAGATACTCAACACCTTTAACGATGATCTGGCCGTTATCGACAAGGTGCAAGAGAAACTCTCCCACCAGATTGAAGAGCTGAATCAGAAAGCACAGATTGTCGAAGAGCGCGCCAGAGAGGCGGCAAAGGGCCGCGAGCGCCTGGAGAGCGCCCGCTCACGCGCCCACCGGCTGATCGATGGCAAGCTTGGTGGCCACACCATACATCCCATCGTCACCCGTTTTTTGAATGCGGCATGGCTGGATAAGATGATCCTGATGATGTTGCGCAATCCGAACATCGAAAAGACCGAAGAGTGGCGAGATGTAGTAACCGTTATCGACACCATTACCTGGGTCTGCGATGCTAAAAATCAGGCCGGTGATCAAACTATCTTCAAACAGACCGTTAGCAATTTGAAAGAGGTGATTGAAAATGGGCTGGCCTCTCTCGGTGATTACCACCAACCGGACAGCCAAGCGCTATTTCAGCTTCTCGACTCTTTTGCCCGGGGCATTCCTGCGAGCAAAATCAAAATTGAGTCCAACAAAGAGAACGTTACCTCACGTTTCGGCCCACCCAAGGAGGCGGAACAGAAGCGCACTCCCCTCAATGCCAAAGAGCGTAAGATTGCTGATATTTTGGCCAATATCGAATTTGGCACATGGTTTGAACTTTTGGACGACAGTCAGGCAAAACGCGAACTGAAACTCTCCTGGTTCAGCCCCGTAACCAAGAAATATATGTTTGTCGATCGCTCTGGCATCCAGGCTTTCGTTATCTCAACCGATGACCTGGTGCGCCAGATCAGTAACCGCACAGCACGCGTGGTCACCAAGTCCAATAAACCTTTTGTCGACGCCACCCTCAACACCATCAAAACGATGTTACTCAAAACATTCGGTATGGAGCAGCCAGCAGTGCTGAAATGAAAGGCTATAGATGACTACTGAAAAAAGAAAATCCGCCCGTATCAGCGTAAATAGCCGGATCAACGTAATCGACTTGGCTCTTGAGAGTTCGATCGGTCAGTTGGTCAACATATCTGAATCTGGATTTATGCTGCGCTCCCATCAACAGTTGCCCCTGAAAAAACTGTTTCAGCTACAGCTACTGTTTGCGGATAGCGATATTCCGCCAATAGAGCTGGGGGCTGAATCTCTGTGGGAACAAGAGCTGGCGCCCCAAACCAGTTACTGGTACGGCTTCCAGATCTTTGACATATCGAATGAGAATATCGAGGCGATTAAAAACCTCACCGACAAGTGGGCTAGTTAGTATCAACAGGCCCTAGGAGTTGCTGGTGTACTCCTCATACCAGCCAAGCACCTTCACCACGTACTGCTGGGTCTCCGGATAGGGTGGAATTTTATAGCCATACTTGATAACAGCATTCTCACCTGCGTTGTAGGCGGCCACCGCCAACTCCAGATCGTTATCAAATAGCTCTAACAGTACTTTCAGATAACGTGCGCCACCACTGAGATTCTGCTTTGGATTCCAGGTATCCGATACACCGAAGCGCTTGGCGGTGGCAGGCATCAACTGCATCAACCCCATTGCCCCCTTCTTGGAGAGCGCGTTCGGATCGTAGGAGGATTCAGCACGCACCACCGCATGCAGCAACGCGGGGTGAAGATGCGACTCACGTGCAATCTGCTCAATCAGCGGTGTATATTTCTTCCGGTTCTTCTCAAAGGCTGCGGTGTTGACCCGCGATCTGCCTGTCGACTTGCGGTCCGGCCCGGAGCGCCACAGTAACCGATAGCCTTTGCCCTTCATCGGACGATCGGTGAAGTAGAGATTACCCTGGCGATCCTCATACTTGTAAATTGCCGCATAAGCGCTCTGGCCACCCAGCAGAACAGCCAGCAAAACAATTTTCAAAAGTAGTGATTGTCTTTGCGGAAACATCTTTATAAATGAATTACTTACACGACCTTCAGGTTATTTTATTTCACTATTCTTGAGTAATTTATCGACAAAACTGTCTTCAATTTTAGACCAAAAGGGTGAACCAGCCCCCATTAACGTCCACAACACTTCTTATATTTCTTGCCACTTCCACATGGACACGGGTCGTTGCGCCCCACTTTTGGAGTGTTATGCACCTGTGTTGCTGCCGGTACCACTTCGCCATCCACGAAATACCAAACACCATCCTGCTTTTTAAATTGGCTACGCTCGTGGTGTTTGCGCACCATCCCTTTCTCTTTGAAAGTCGCAATAAACTCGACTACACCCTGTTCGTCATCCTCTTGCCCCGCTTCAGTCGCGACAATCTCCAGTCCCTGCCAATCAGAGTTGGCGGCCCAGCGACGCGTGGCGTTGGCATCGTGATCGTGGCGATGCTCGGGATGCAGGCTGGTGGTTAGAAAATCGATCTCCTCTTTGACAAAGGCACTGTAGCGCGCCCGCATCAACTGCTCAGCGGTTGCCACCGCCTGTGTACCCGCCAAAACCGGTGCACAGCAGAGTTCAAATTCACGCTCAGAACCACAAGGACACAAAGACGACATCAAGCTATACCTCTTTCCAACGTAGGGCCTCTAAAAAACCGAGGAACCTTACCATTTTCCCTCTATTTTGGCTATTTTCAGCGCCTGAAAACCCCTTATAGTCCAAGCTCCATCCAGCGCTTTTCCAACCGTTTCACAGAAACCGGATAGGCGGTACCCAGCTCTTGGGCAAACAGCGAAACACGCAGCTCTTGCAAGGCCCAGCGAATCTCCTCAATCCGTGTATCGGTTCTCCCCGTTTTCCGGTAACTCTCTTCACGCGCTTGCCATTTTTTATAGAGTTCCGCCATCTCGCCCATGCGCTCCTTATCACGGGGAAAGGCATGCGCCAGCTTCTCGATACGCTTGGCCATGGCTTTCAGATAGCGCGGATAGTGTTTCAAATGCTGGTATGGGGTGTGCTGTAAAAAACCTTTATAGACAAGCTGATCAAGCTGCTCTTTCAGATCAGCCACCGTGTGCATCCAGTTGATCTGGGTCGCTTGACTCAGCTTCTTACGCACCGCCTGATAGCTCTCCAGAATCTCCACTACCAGCGTAGATGTCTCATTGGCATGAGTCATCAACTGCCCTTTACACGCTTCGATACGCTGCTCAAACAGCCTCTTTGTGGTAATCACCGGCTGATCCAATATAAATGTCTGATCCACAATCAGCATCACCAGCTCCCACTCTATATCCAGACGCCCCTTTAGCTGTATCCCCTCGGGTGCGGTCGGCGCTTTGGCGTACTGCAGACGCAACTTCTCTATCTGGTTGAGATTACGCCGCAAATAACGCATGTCCTTGGCAAGGCTGAGCATCAGCAGGCGGCGAATCCCCTCATGGCTCTCGCGCAGGGCATTCTCTTGGGAGTCGAGCACCTGGATCGAAACACTCTCCCCCTCATCCACCAACGCAGGAAAACCCTTCAGTTTGATACTACCCCGTTTGATCTCAACCGACTCCGGCAGTTGATCAAAATCCCAGGACTTGATCCCCTCCCGCTCAATACCGGTATTGCTTAAGCTGTGATAACTGGCCCCTTCCGCCTGACTGCCGTAACGTTTTTTCAAGCTAGTCAGCTCTTTGCCCTGAGCAATTGAACGGCCGTTGTCACCCAGCACATTAAAACGCATGCGTAGATACTCAGGCACCGCATCCAGTTGCCAGGCATCTTCAGGAATATAGGTGCCGGTCATCTTTTTGAGCTGTTCGGATAGCGCCTGAATGAGTGGTTTATCGCCCGGCACCATCGCTTTAATACAGGCATCGGCATAGTCGGGAACAGGCACAAATGAGCGGCGTAAATTTTTCGGCAGGCTACGAATCAGGGCAATCACACGCTCACGCAACAACCCGGGCACCAGCCATTCACACATCGCTTCAGGGATCTGATTAATCACTGTGCGTGGCACCTGCAAGGTTACACCATCATGCTTATCACCCGGCTCAAAGTGATAAACCAGCGGTAGCTCCATCCCATTGACATTCAGAGTATCCGGATAGGCCTCTACCGAGACACCACTCTCCTCCTTGCGCAGCAGATCCTCCAAGCGCATATGCAGCAGTTTGGACTGTTTACTGGTCGCTTTGCGCAGCCACTTTTCAAACTGGGGAGTACTGTAGATCCCTTCCGGAATACGCTTGTCGTAATACTCATAGATCACCTGCTCATCGACCAGCAGATCCCGTCGCCGCGCCTTCTGCTCCAGACTGTCGACATACTCAAGCAGCTCACGATTGTGACGCCAAAACGGGGCGCGCGTCTCGAAATCCCTCTCGACCAGGGCAAAACGGATAAAGATCTCTCGCGCCTCCTCCGGATTGATCGGGCCGTAATTAACTTTCCGGCGGGGAATCAAGGTGAGACCAAACAGAGTGACCTTCTCATAGGCTCCCACTTGTCCCCGCCCTTTCTGCCAATGAGGTTCAGCGTAGCTGCGCTTGATCAGATGGCCCGCTACCGATTCAATCCACTCCGGTCTGACCAATCCCACTGTTCGGGCGTAGAGTTTAGTCGTCTCAACCAACTCTGCGGCCATTACCCATTTAGGCGACTTCTTGAACAGCCCCGAACCGGGAAAGATCAAAAAGCGACTATTGCGCGCACCCAGATAGTCACGCTCTTTTCCACCCGACTTAAGACCGATATTACTCAATAACCCCGTCAGCAGCGCCTTGTGAATCTCCTCATAACCGGCTTCGGCCTGATTCTCCTTGA
>JAKSCN010000026.1 GCA_022360595.1 Chromatiales bacterium | reverse complement strand
TGCGGGTGGACGAAGAACTCGCGGAAAGTCTGGCCGCACACAATGTGCGCTTTACCGGTGAAATCGAAAATACGCTGGTGCGCGACATCTTCTCATGGGTCCTCTCCGCGGTTCTGTTTATCGCTATCTGGCTGTTTTTATTGTGAAAAATATTGTGTCTGTATTCTGGATGGATTGGGCTGGGCAGCGTGAATTGCGCTTTTTCAATGCCAGAAATGGCGGTTGCTGGTTAGATGAATGCCATATTTGGCGGTAATAGGGAGTAGTCATGCCGGCAGTGAGCAATAGTCAACTAGTGGATTCTCAATATGGCCTGCAGATTGAGGCCATTCTGGATAGCATCAGGGAGCCAGCGATTCTACTCGCCCAGGACTACCGTGTGTTGCGGGCCAACCGGGCCTATCAGCAGAGTTATGGGGTCGAAGGCAATTGTGCTGGACGCACCTGCTACGATATTTCCCATGACAGTCGGGTGCCCTGCTGGCAAGCCAATGAACCGTGCCCGATGCTGGAAGCCAAGGCGACCGGAGAGCCGCAGCGGGTGCTGCATATCCATCACTCATCCCGAGGTGATGAGCATGTCGAGGTGGAGTTGCGGCCGATCTGTGATGATCAGGGTGATGCAATCTGCTTCATCGAAATTATGCGGCAAACCAAAGCAGCGAGCCCCCAGGTCTGTGGCCGCGGGATGGTGGGCCGGTCATCCGCCTTCAATACCATGCTGGGATTGGTGCAACGAGTAGCGTCGAGTGAGGCGACAGCCTTGCTGTTGGGGGAATCGGGGACAGGTAAAGAGCTGGTTGCCCAGGCTATTCACAATCTTAGTTCTCGCTGCAAGCATCCCTTTGTGCCGGTGGAGTGTTCCGGTTTGAGTGAGTCGCTGTTTGAGAGTGAGCTGTTTGGGCATGAGAAGGGGGCGTTTACCGGGGCTACCAGCACTAAGCCAGGGCTGGTAGAGCAGGCCCGGGGCGGCACCCTGTTTCTCGACGAGGTGGGTGATATTCCGCTGGCGTTGCAGGTTAAGTTGTTGCGTCTGCTGGAGACCGGCACCTATCGGCGGGTTGGTGATGTTGAGCCGCGCCAGGCCGATTTTCGCCTGGTTTGTGCCACTCACCGAAGCCTGAAGGAGATGGTTGAAGTGGGTGAATTCAGGCAGGATCTCTACTATCGGATCGGTGTTTTCCCTATTCAGCTGCCGGCGTTGCGAGAGCGTAGGGAGGATATTGCATTGCTGGCCGAAACACTGCTACAGCGCATAGCTGGTTGTGACGGTAAAATCCTCTCTCCTGAGGCGTTGATGTTGCTTCAGAGGTATCAGTTTCCCGGTAATATCCGTGAGCTGCGCAATATTCTTGAGCGTGCCTGTTTGCTGACGGATGGCGAGCTGATTCAGCCCGATAGCCTGTTGCTGGAGGGCGATGTGCAGGCTGAGCTGGCGGTTCCGCCAACGGCGGAAATAATCACGCTGGATGAGTTGGAGCAGCGCTATCTACGCCAGGTGACGGCAGCCTTTAAAGGTGAGCGTGGTGAACTGGCTCGCCGGTTGGGGGTGAGTGAGCGGACGCTGTTTCGGAAATTGCAGCAGCTCCGCTCAGCCGATTAGTGGGGTTCTGGTCAAGCTGGTTTGCGCAGCAGGTCGACTCGTGACGGCTTTTCAAAATGGGTGCCATCTTCGGTCATGTGCTGCATAAAGGCGGCCTTGATCTTTGCGTAGAGTTCGTCGTCGATCTGGTGATCGGTATGGGTCACCTGAATCATGCGTTCATCGAATTCGTTGAAATCTTTGTAGTGTGCGGGGGCATTGAAAAAGATCTGTCGTTCCAGGGTGAGTGTCCCGGCGTCCACAATCTTCTGTAGCGCATCAAAGGCATTTTGGCGCACCACCTGCTCGTCGTGAAACAGGCGCAGCACTTCGTTAAATGCTCCTCGAAACACCGGTTCGGAGATGTAGGCAATCCCGCCCGGTTTGAGCACTCGCGCCAGCTCTTGCAGAGCTTGTGTCATCAGTTCGGTGGGGACGTGATGCAGGGACTTCAGCATCAGCACGACATCAACGCTGTTGTCGGGTAGATCGATTGCTTCGGCGCCGCCGTAGACAAAGGTGACATTCGGCAGGTCATCAATGGCCAGGTTTTTCTCATGCTGTATCTTATCCACCTCGGTAGCGGTGATATCCGCGGGTTGAAACAGCTCCGCCATTTTGCGGGTCATCCAGGCGCGCCCACAGCCTAGCTCTAAAACTTTTGCCCCCTTCAGCGGTAGTGTCTGTTCGATGATCTCAAGCTCGGTGGCTGGTTGATAGGCGTCTGGATTGTCGATTTTCATGCTTAACCCTTTTGATACTGCATACAAACGAGGTAATGTACCCTTGATCGCAGGGATTGAACAGAGAGGGTGCCTGCGGTTTTTTTGTTCGGGGGGAAACCAGGACTTGTTAACACTATGCTGAACCGGTGCTTTAGATATAACAGCGGCGACTCAAAAAGTGTTAACAGGCCCAAATACTAACAATGCTGCAAAAACAGAGATTGACCAACTGGTTTGCCGAGCGTCTGGATGAGCTTCGGCTCCATCTGTCACGCCCGGATGCGTTGCTTCAACTGTCCGTGTTTGGACTGCTTAGCGGTCTGCTGGCCGGAGGTGTAATCACCCTGTTTCGGATGCTCGTAGAGGGGAGTCAGGCGAGTTTTCTACCCGGTGGCTTGGCGGAGAACTATGAAGCGTTGCCGCTCTGGCTGCGGGTGGCGCTGCCGATTTCCGGTGGCCTGTTGATTGGACTGATGTTCCGTTTTGGCGCCAAGGGACTCTATGTTCTGGGTGTAGCGCGAGTATTGGAGCGCATGGCTTATCATCAGGGCTATCTCACGGTGCGCGGTTTTGTGCTGCAATTTTTTGGAGCGGCGATTGCCATTATCAGTGGTCATTCGGTTGGGCGTGAGGGGCCGCATATCTATCTGGGGGCAGCCTCGGGCAGCCTGTTGGGGCAGTACCTCAGTCTGCCGAACAACAGTATTCGGACACTGGTCGGGTGTGGCGCCGCCGCCGGTATTGCCGCATCTTTCAATACACCACTGGCGGGGGTGATCTTCGCCCTGGAGGTGGTCATGATGGAGTACACGCTGGCCAGCTTTATTCCGGTTATTTTAGCCGCGGCTGGCGCCACTTCTGTTTCGGTGCTGGCGTTCGGTTCTGCTCCAGCCTTTGTGGTGCCGGAGCATCAGTTCAGTTCGTTGAGCGAGATTCCTCTGGTGTTACTGTTGGGGCTGATTGTTGGGGCTGTGGCGGCGCTCTTTATCCATCTACTGCAGTGGACGGCTGAAATAGGGAAGCCACTCCCTTTCTGGTGGCGCACAGTATTGGCTGGTGTGCTGGTTGGGTTGGTCAGCCTATGGGTGCCCCAAGTGATGGGGATCGGCTATGACACGGTGAACAGCGCGCTGCTGGGTGAGATGGGGTTATCTCTGTTGGTGCTGATCCTGTTTGCCAAGTTGCTGGCGACCGTTGCCTGTATCGGTTTGGGTGTGCCGGGCGGGATGATCGGTCCAGCACTGTTTCTGGGTGCTGTGCTGGGTAGTGCGGTGGCGTTGGCGGTGCAGTGGTTGATGCCGAGTGCTGAAGTGGATGTTGGGCTCTACGCCATGCTCGGTATGGGGGCAATGATGGGTAGTAGTCTGCAGGCCCCCTTGGCCGCATTGACTGCCATGATGGAGCTGACCCATTCACCTCAAATTATCATGCCTGGGATGTTGGTGATTGTTATCGCCAGCCTCTGTGCCAGTGAGATCTTTCGCAAAGAGTCCCTCTTTATCGCCATGCTGAAGGCCAATGGCATGGACTACGACACCAGCCCGGTGATGCAGACTTTGCGGCGCAGCGGCGTGGCGAGTGTGATGAGCAAGCTTTTTGCACGTCCTGAGCGTCTGATCAGCCGGGAGCAGGCTGAAGCGCTTCTGAAGCAGGAGCCGGAGTGGTTGTTGGTGCAGGGTGAAGAGCAGCCGATGGCGCTGTTAAGGGCGGTGGATTTAGCCGGTTACCTGCAGGCGCAAAATGGAGAGGATGAGGCGCTTGAAGAGGATCCAGAGATGCAAGTGGATCTAATGAAAATACCGGGACAGCGCTTTGAGGTTGCGCCAATTCCGCTCCAGGCAACCCTGCAAGAGGCGCTGGAGGCTCTAGATCAGCAGAGTGCTGAAGCGCTGTTCGTGGAGCGTATGACCGCACCGGGTATTAAGCGGATTTATGGTGTGCTGACTCGCGATCAAGTTGAGTCTGCCTATCGCTATTAAGACCTAATCGTTTAGGCAGGCTGATGCAACCTCTTTTATGTCCTGTTACAGGTGCCGTTCGAGGGAGATTGTTATAACGTTTTTTGATGACAAACCAAGTAGTTATCTGTTCTGTGTCAATGTGTTTGCCGACAAAAGCGAGTAGGATCAAAATACTGACAAATGTCAGTATGTGGGGTTGTTAGTACTTGAATTATTACCGCTGCGGTCAGTGGTGAAGTGGTTGGTGTTGGCAGGCCCAGGTGAGGGGAGTCTCTGTATAGCAGGCTTGGGTATCATTTCAATTCAGGACGTAGACTATGACAACAGTGCGACGTAAAACCACAGCAGCAAGAACAAATACGAAGCCGGCAGCCGTGACAACACCAGAGCAGGCGCCAGCGATGGCTGAGCAGAACAGTGCTGATCTGACAAAACAGCTCGAGTTGTTGACTGCTGAAAATGAGAAGCTGAGAAAAGATAACCGCAAAGCAGTGCGTCGCTACCGCCGTGAGGAGCAGCTGAAACCTTATCAGGCAGAGCTGATCAAAATGCAGCAGTATCTGGAGAAGACCGGTACCCGCATGATCATTCTTTTCGAGGGGCGCGATGCAGCCGGTAAAGGCGGTACCATTCGGCGTGTTACCCGTTACATGAATGAGAAACACTACCGGGTGGTTGCACTCGGTAAGCCCTCCGATCGTGAAAAGAGCCAATGGTTTTTCCAGAAGTACATTGCTGAGTTCCCTCGCGGGGGCGAAGTGGTGCTGTTTGACCGCAGTTGGTACAACCGCGCGATGGTCGAGCCGGTCTTCGGCTTTTGCTCCGATGAGGAGTATAAAAACTTCATGCGTGGTGTCAGCGGCTTTGAGAAGGACCTGGTTCGCCAGGGTACGGTTCTGATCAAGCTCTACTTCAGTGTCACTAAAGATGAGCAGGCGCGACGTTTCGATCGGCGTAAGAATGATCCTCTGCGCCAATGGAAGTTGAGTGAGGTGGATGTCCAGGCGCAGGAGCGATGGGACGATTTCACCAATGTGAAATATGAGATGCTGCGCCGTACCCATACCACTCATGCACCGTGGACGATGATTCGTTCCAACGATAAACATCTGGCGAGACTGAATGCCATGAAGGTGATTCTCAACTCAGTGCCCTATGAGCGCCTTGATGGAGCGCTGGACTTTGTGCCCGATCCGCAAGTGGTGGTCTCCGGCTCCCGTGAGCTGGAGTTGATGGAGGCGCAACGTCTGCGTAGCGGTAAGTTCCAAGACTAGGACCTGCTGCGATAACCGCGAGTCTGCTATGATCAGCTCATGCAGATAAGCGCACTACAGAGCCAGTCTCTGATACTGATCGGAGGCTGGCTTCTCTATTTCATTCTCCACTCCCTGCTGGCCTCACTGACAGTAAAGCAGTGGCTGGCCAGCCGTCAGCCTGAGTGGTTGCCGGGCTATAGGCTCTTCTTCAATGTGGTGGCGGTGCTCACACTGTTGCCGCTGCTCTATCTAATCTACGCCAAACCGGGGCCAACACTCTGGGCATGGCAGGGTATCAGTTGGCTGCTGGTGAATAGTCTGGCGTTGATGGCGGTTGTTGGTTTTGTCTGGTCGATGCGCTACTACAGTGGTGATGAGTTTCTCGGGTTGCGCCAATGGCGGGAAGGTGTGCGTAGTGTTGAGGATCAGGAGCATCTGCATATTTCACCTATGCACCGCTTTGTTCGTCACCCTTGGTATTTCCTGGGGTTGCTGCTGATTTGGACTAGGGATATGAGCTTGTCGTTTTTTATCTCTGCCTGTCTGATGACGCTCTATTTTATCTTCGGCTCCTGGCTGGAAGAGCGCAAACTGCTGGTCTACCACGGTGAGCGCTATCGTCGATATCGCCAGCAAGTGCCTGGGTTGATTCCGTTGCCTTGGAAGTATCTCGGTCGTGAGCAGGCGGAAGCGCTGCTGCGTGACACCGATTAACAACTCTCATTCCCCTGAATCGGTACTATTTTGCAGATATTAAGCTCAAGAGTTATCCCTGTCTGCCGATCTTTTATATTCAGGTTGCCTAGAACCTGTCAGCACTAAAGTGACAATCAAGTTAGTGTTAACAGGCTCTAAAACCTGCAGTTTTCAGCACTAATTTTTTATAACAAATCCAGGAGTAATGATTAATGCTGGATTATTCTGAAAAGCGAAATTTTCCACGTATGTCAGTCGATTGTGCCGCGCGTTTCAGGGTGAATGGCTCTGATGCGCTGAACAATGCCATTGTGAAGGACCTCAGTGGTGGCGGTATGCTGCTCTGGACCGATGACGCGGTAGAGGCTGGTAGTAAGCTGTCTATTGTAGTAGTTCCCGGTAAGAGCATTACCCCGCCGCTGCATGCCGAGCTGGAGGTGGTGCGCTGTGCTCCACTGGAAATGGAGGCGGAAGCCTCTTATTCGGTTGCTTGTACCATTACCCAACTGCTCAAGGAAGAGGAGGTTAGGGAGAGTTCTCCCTAACTAAATACCTGAAGCGGTTGATTGGCGCCACAATGGTCTATTGTGGGGCAGGGATGGGTATGTCTTATACACTCAGGTGACGGCGTTGCGCTTGTCACCGCGTAGGTGTGCCTGGATGTTTTCCGTCACCTCGTTGATCAGGCGCTGCCGGGATTCCCGGCTGGCCCAAGCGATGTGTGGTGTCACAATCAGATTGGGGATATCGTCACGGAGTAAGGGGTTGCCATTCGCAGGTGGCTCCTGAATGAGTACATCCGTGCCTGCACCGCCCAGCTTGCCTTGTTGCAAGGCTTCGCGTAGTGCTGTTTCATCGACGATGCCTCCGCGGGCGGTGTTGATCAATAGGGCGTTGGGCTTCATCTGTGCCAAGGCCTCTGCATCGATCAGGTTGCGGGAGTTTTCGCTGAGCGGGCAGTGCAGCGTGAGAATGTCTACCTGAGGAAGTAGCTTCGCCATGGGGATGCGGTCGTCGTTGGCTTTTTCGTTGCTGCCTGGACGTTGTGCCACAAGTACCTCCATACCGAAAGCCTGGGCGACCCGGGCAACAGCTTGACCTAGCTCGCCGTAGCCGACAATACCCAGGCGCTTACCGGTGATCTCTGTGATCGGGAAGTCCAATAAGCAGAACTGGCTGCTCTGCTGCCAGGCGCCATCGGCGACGATGCGTTGGTAGTCCGGCAGGCGGGTGGTGAGGGCCAGGATCAGGGCAAATACATGCTGTACCACCGCAGGGGTGGCATAACCGGTAACATTGCAGACCGTAATGCCAAGCCGCTTGGCGGTGGGGATATCGACATTGTTGGTGCCGGTAGCGGCAATACAGATCAGCTTCACGCTTGGCGACTGTTCGAGAATAGCTTTGGAAAGCACTACCTTGTTACTGACCACCACATCGGCGTCACCAATATGCGCCAGGGTCTGTTCTGGTGATGTGCTGGCGTGAAATGTCCACTGGTAAGGTGTCGCTTGTAGCCCGGCGAGGTCAAGGTCGTCACAATCGACGCTGGCCAGATCGAGAAAGACGGCTTTGGGCATAATCAATGACCTTCGGTTTTAGAGCAGACCGGCAACATAGCACGGTAAGGCGCCTTCTTACAGGGCTGGCTTACAGGGCAGGCGCGGTCGTTGCCGCTTACTTGGAAATGTTAATCTAGTCGGGCCGGTTAATCCGGCGAGGAAAAGAAAGGGGCTTTGAGCACTCGTTTTTCCGGGATTTAATAGCCACAGTCGAAACGTGGTGCAGTCGTTGTCCGATTTAGGCTAGAATATTGCAACGCACAAGCCCGAGCAGCTCTCTGTTGTCGGGCGTTTTTCATTGTTCTTAGCAGGTCTTAAGCATCCCTATAGTGTCATGAGCGCATCACAAGCCCAGCGTATCCGAGAGATACCTTACAACTACACATCTTTCTCCGACCGGGAAATCGTCATTCGATTTCTGGGTGAAGAGATGTGGCGGGTTATTGAAGAGTTACGCGGTACACGCCGTACCGGCCGTTCGGCGCGGATGCTGTTTGAAGTGCTGGGTGATATGTGGGTGGTGGCGCGCAACCCCTACCTGCAGGAGGATTTGCAGGCCGATGCGGGACGGCGGGCAGCGTTGATTGGCGCCCTTAACCACCGTCTTGATCAGTTCGAGAGCCGGGCCAACGGTAATAATCAGGCTTTGGCGTTATTGAAGGCGGCACGCCAGGCGGTTGATAAGTTCGCCACCTGTTTCGAACAGAACAATGAGCTGCGCCGCAAGGTGAGCCGGGCGTTAAGCCGGCTGACCCGCCGTGACAATATCGACTTCGGTGGTCTGGCGCGCGTTTCCCACGCAACCGATGCCACCGACTGGCGTGTTGAAATCCCCTTTGTGGTGATCAGTCCCGATACCGAGGAGGAGGTTGCACCTATCGTCAAGGCCTGCATCGAGTGTGGTCTGACCATCATCCCTCGTGGTGGTGGCACTGGCTACACCGGTTCGGCCGTGCCGCTGAACGCTCACAGCGTGGTGATCAACACCGAGAAGCTTGAGCGGCTCGGCAAGGTGGAGTATCGCCAACTGCCCGGCGTAGAGGGTGAGGTGGCGACGGTCTTCACCGGCGCTGGTGTGGTAACCAAGCGGGTCTCCGATCTGGCCGGTGAACAGGGTCTCGCCTTCGCAGTGGACCCCACCTCCCAGAACGCCTCGACCATCGGCGGCAATATCGCGATGAATGCTGGCGGTAAGAAGGCGGTGTTGTGGGGTACGACACTCGATAACCTGGCCTCCTGGCGCATGGTGATGCCTGATGCAAGCTGGTTGGAGGTGGAACGCCTCAACCACAACATGGGTAAGATTCACGAGCAGGAGCAGGTCTCTTTCCGCATTAGCAAATACGATGTGGATGGTAAGACTTTGCTGGAAGAGCCCAGCCTGCTGGAGATGCCGGGTGCTGGGTTTCGTAAAACCGGTCTGGGTAAAGATGTTACCGATAAATTTCTCTCCGGTCTGCCCGGTGTGCAGAAAGAGGGGTGCGACGGCCTGATCACCTCTGCACGTTTTGTGCTGCACCGTATGCCCGATCATGTGCGTACGGTCTGTCTGGAGTTCTTTGGCACCGATCTCTCTGAGGCGGTACCGGCTATTGTCGAGATCAAGGCGCTTATCGAACAGAGCGATGGTGTGCTCATGTCGGGGCTGGAGCATCTTGATGAGCGCTATATCAAGGCGGTGAAGTACACCACCAAGGCGGCGCGGCGTGAGCGTCCGAAGATGGTGCTGATCGCTGACCTGGTCTCTGACGATGAAGATGCTGTGGCCAAGACCGCTTCCGAAGTGGTGCGGTTGGCCAATGCCCGCCAGGCGGAAGGTTTTACTGCGGTCAGCCCGGAGGCGCGCCGTCGCTTCTGGCTCGATCGTTCCCGTACCGCCGCTATCTCGGCGCATACCAACGCCTTCAAGATCAATGAAGACGTGGTGATTCCGCTGGAGCGACTGGCTGAGTACAACCGGGGTATCGAGCGTATCAACATCGAGCAGTCGATCAGCAACAAGCAGCAGATCATGGCGGCGGTGCTTGATTACCTGGAGGGTGACCTGCCCGAGTTGCGCCAGGCGGAAGATTACGAGGACTCTGAAGAGAATACGGCGATTCTGGAGTCCAAGCGGGATGCGGCTAAAGGTGTTGTGCTTGAAGCGCGGGACCGTTGGGAGCGGATTCTGGACAATCTGGATGCGCCGGCCAAAGCCCACAGCCATCTGCTGCGTGAGGGTGAGCGCGATAAGGCTCGTGACAGCGATACGCTTCTGGATATGATGCTGCGCCGTGAGCTGGTGCAGTCCTACCGCCATGAGGTGGCAGCACGCTTGAACGAGGTGTTCGACGGTCAGGATATGGGGGCCGTGCGTGATAAGCTGGAGGAGATCCACGCTGACATCCGCGACAGCCGTCTGTTTGTCGCCCTGCATATGCATGCGGGCGATGGCAACGTGCACACCAATATTCCGGTCCACTCTCATAACTACCAAATGCTGCATGAGGCGGATCGGGTTGTTGACCAAGTGATGGAGCTGGCCCAAACACTCGATGGGGTGATCTCCGGTGAGCACGGTATTGGGCTGACCAAAATTCAGTACCTGGAACAGGAGAAACTGGAGAAGTTCGTCAGCTACAAAGAGAAGGTCGATCCGAAGGGGCATTTCAACAAAGGCAAGCTGATGCCGGGCTCCGGCCTCGAAGGGGCTTACACCCCCTCACTACGCTTGGTACAACAAGAGGCGATCATTCTAGAAGCCAGCGAGCTGGGGCAGCTCAATGACGACATCAAACACTGCCTGCGTTGCGGCAAGTGTAAGCCAGTCTGTCAGACCCATATCCCACGCGCCAACCTGCTCTATTCGCCGCGCAATAAGATTCTGGGTACCGGCCTGATCATCGAGGCGTTTCTCTACGAGGAGCAGACCCGTCGGGGTATCTCCCTGCGTCACTTCGAGGAGATGAATGATGTGGCGGATCACTGCACGGTTTGCCACAAGTGTCTGAATCCTTGCCCGGTTAATATCGATTTTGGTGATGTGAGCATTCGAATGCGGAAAATCCTCACCAATGAGGGGCACAAGCGCAAGAATCCCGGTACCTGGGCAGCCATGGCGTTCCTGAATGCTACCGACCCTCGCACAATCAAAGGGATGCGCAAGGCGATGCTCGAGTGGGGCTTCAAAGGCATGAGCTTTGCTCACGATATGTTTAGGAAGGCGGGGCTGTTGGGTGGTGATGATCGCCTGCCGGCGCGTACCACCGGTAAGCCCGAGGTTAAGGCGCAAGTGGTGGAGATGGTGCGTCGTCCGTTACGCGTCGAACTGCCCAAGCAGACTACACGCGCAATGCTGGGTCTGGAAGATCCTTCAACGGTGCCGATTATTCGCGACTCGGCAAAGATTACTGACGATTCTGACGCCATCTTCTACTTCCCGGGGTGTGGCTCTGAGCGTCTGTTCAGCGATGTGGGGCTGGCGACCATCGCCATGCTCTATGATCAGGGGGCTCAAGTGGTGTTGCCGCCCGGCTACCTCTGCTGCGGTTATCCGCAGACTTCCGCTGGTCAGCACGAAAAGGGGCAGCGTATCACTACCGAGAACCGAGTACTTTTTCACCGTGTCGCCAATACCCTCAACTACATGGATATTCGTACCGTGGTGGTCTCCTGTGGCACCTGTATGGATCAGCTCCTGAAGTATGAGTTTGAGCAGATTTTCCCCGGTTGCCGCCTGATGGATATTCATGAATATCTGATGGAGAAGGGTGTTTCGCTGGAAGGGAAGAATGGCGTCAAATATCTCTATCACGACCCCTGTCATACGCCAATCAAGCACTACACACCGGTGGATGTCGCTTCCAAGCTGATGGATCAGCCTGTGCTGCTGTCAGACCGTTGTTGTGGTGAGGCGGGCACTCTGGGGGTTTCACGGCCTGATATCTCTACCCAGCTCCGGTTCAGAGAAGAGGAAGAGCTGCACAATGGTATCGAGCAGCTTAGCGGTGAGACTGGTCCGACTCAAGGGAAAGTGAAAATGCTCACCACCTGCCCAGCCTGTACCCAAGGGCTGAATCGTTATCAGGATGCCACAGGTCTCAAAGTGAGCTATATGGTGGAAGAGCTGGCTCGCGACCGCTATGGGGCCGAGTGGCAGAAGCGCATTGTTGAGATGATCCGCAACGGTGGTATCGAGCGGGTTCTGTTGTAATGCGGAGGGCCGTAAGGCCCTTGATCGATATATTGGTTACTGGCTGAGTTCGCCTGAAAGTGCCCTTAGCAAGCTATTCATGTCAACCAGCCGTTGCTCTGCCTGACGGGTGTCTACATCTGCATTTTGCCATTGGGTGATGGCTGCTTGGGCCTGTTCAGACAGTGCTTCAAGTTGGGGTTGGTCGAAGAGGGTGATAGCCGCACCAAACTCCTCGTCGGTGACAGAGAAGAGGGTGGCAATTAGCTCCTGTTCCGGGATGACCTGTTCGGGGTAGAGCAGATCGGCAACCAGTCTGTTTTCCAGGAGCTGGAAATGGGTGTCGCGTGCTAAGCGCTCCTGTTCCAGCTCATCCAGGGCAACAGGGTCATTTTTGGCGCCGCCCTCTACTGCGCCCATAATCACTGCAATCAGCTTTTTGATCGCCTGTTTGGTCTCGGTCTGATCATCAGCCAGGCCGCAAGCCTGTTCGTAGCTCTTATCGAGCTCTTCCTTTAGCTTGAGAATTACGTCGCTTTCGACATTGGGCTGCAGGGTGACTGCCTGTTGGATCAGGGTGCGGAAGTGGGGAATAAACTCGACAATCTCTTCGTGATCCAGCCGTTGGGCCTCGGTGAGCGCCTGCTGGGTGATGGTGCGTGCCTTGTCGGGGAAGAGGGGGTTGTCTTGTCTGCGTATCAGATGCCGCTCACGGCGCCCTGGCCATTGACTGAATTTCAACATATTTGGTGTTACTGCTCAGGATCGGTTTTGGATGAGGGTTTCTTGGGTATCCACTTTAGCATATTGGCCCGGGTGGATCTGCGGGTCGGCTCTTCGATCTCGGGGCCAAGCAGTACGGCCAACCAGCGGGTTTCGTCGCGGCTGTCCAAGGCGATCTTGATGGTCATGGTCAGCGGTACGGAGAGAAACATGCCGACTGTGCCGAGAATCCAGCCCCAGAACACCAATGACAGAAACACCACCAGGCTCGACAGGCCGAGTCCCTTGCCCATGAAGCGGGGCTCGATCACATTGCCCACCAGATTATTGGCGAACAGAAATCCGACCAGGGTCCAGGCCGCTCCACCGGTGCCAAGTTGAACCAGCGCCAGCAGGATTGCCGGGATGGCTGCGATGATTGAGCCGATGTTGGGTACATAGTTGAGAAAGAATGCCAGTACCCCCCAAAGGATTGGGTAGTCGACGCCCACTGCCATCAGCCAGCCGGTAATGATCATCCCAGTGAGCAGACTGGTGGCGGTCTTGATTGCCATGTAGCGCTTGATGTTCTCCAGGAAACGGTCGAAATGCTCATAATCCTGATCAGGGTTGGGCAGGATTTTGTGTAGCTTGGCCGGGAAGCTGGAGGCCTCAAACAGGATGAAAATAACGGTCAGCAGAATCAGAAAAGTATTAGTCAGCAGGTTGCCAAAGCTTGAGAGCCCCTGGGCGGCGATCGTCATCGCCCGTGCCGGATCAAAGATCTTGGAGAATAGCTCTTGAGGCACCGTGACCCCTAGGCCCTCCAGCCACTGCGTTAGCGCGGCAGTTTGGGCGCGCAGCTTCTCTTGGTAGGTGGGCAGTTGAGCGGTGAAATCATCTACCGAACTGCCGATCAGAATACCTAACAGTGAACCGATGCCAAGCAGCGCAAGGATCACCACGATAATGGCGAAACCCGTGTGGAGTCCCAGCTTGCGCATAAACAGCATGCTGGGAGCGGCGATAATGGCGATAAAGCCAGAGAGCAGAAAAGGCACCAGCAGCGATTGGGCCTCGCGCATTCCCGCCACCACGATCACAAAGGCTGCCGCAGTGAGCATAAGCTGACCGGTGGGGGCGCTCTGTCTGTTTCCGTCCATTACTGCGTTCTACTACTTATACTTGGGAATAGGGTTGGCGCGGAGCCACTTTTTTACATCTTCGTTGTAATGCCAGAGCTGGTTGTCGATCATGCTCTTCTGGATTTGACGATCGGTGTAGATGTATTGGATTGCCACGGTCTGGACCATCTGATTTTTAGCCACTTCAACGGCGGGGCGCAGCACTTTATAGCGAGTGACTCGC